>JAUMVH010000209.1 GCA_030530245.1 Ruminococcus sp. | reverse complement strand
AGTAGCGTATCTCGTCCATGGCGTGGTCGTTCTCCTTGACGGGCACGTCCGCGCCAGCGCTGTCCCTCCAGCGGTAGAGCCCGAACTCCCGAATGATGTCCGTGCAGGACTCGTGTATCATGAGCATGCCGTCACCGAGTGCGGCTGCCACACGCCTTATCCCCGTGACTACGTCGTTGTCCGCCTTTGCCGCTCTGAACCTGTTGTGTCTGCGGATACACTCGATAAAGCTTGCGGCTGACGGGTCAACGATGACGCGCTCTATCGCGCGCTCGCCTGCCAGTTCCTCGAGAGCAGCGTAGTGCTCCTCGTCTGTGCGTGAGGCTCCCTCTCTCTTCGAGGAGTAGTAATACTCTTTCACGCGGTACCATACGCCCTTGTGAAGCCCCCACAGACCAAATGACGAGGGATTGACAGTTCCGTAATCGCAGGAGATGACGTAGCGTTCGCAATCGGGCTCGGCGCCCCTGAACACGTGCCTGCTCGGGTCGAACATCGGGTAGACGGCTCCCTCCGAGGCTGTCCACTTCCCGAGCACGAAGCGCTCGTAGAATGCGCCCGAATAGAGCTTTTTGTAGCGCTCCTTCACCTCGCGGGAGAGCGAGGGATTGTCATCCATCGTGAAGTGGAGATAGAGCGCGTTCTTCTGCTCCGACTTCTCTATCCACTCGCGGTAGAACCAGTGGGACGGGTCGTCGGGGTTGCAGTTGAACCACATCCGCGAGCCCTCCACCGAGCACCTCGCAAGCGCCTGCTCGACGAACGAGCGGGGCATGAGCGCTACCTCGTCAAGGAATACGCCCGAGAGCGTTATGCCCTGTATCAGCGCGGCGGAGCTCTCGTCCCTGCCGCCGAACAGGTAAAAGCGATTTGTTATGCCCGAGAAGGTGATGTCGATGAAGCTGCGGCTTATCCTCTCCTCGCAGTGAAAGCCCATCGGGCGCAGTATACCGAGCAGCGGCGCGGTGACGTTCCTGCGGAGGGAGGTGACGGTCTTGCCGCACATCGCGAAGGTAGCACCGTTGAAGTTAGCGAGCGCCCACATCACGAAGCCGAGCGACATCGAGAGCGTCTTGCCGCTCCTGACGGCTCCGTCACAGATAATGGCGTCCCTGCCGCGGTGCTCGGGCATATCCCACCACTTGAGCACGGTATGCTGCTTCTCGGAGAACTTAATCAGCATCGCCGCCGCCCTCCTCTCCGTGCGAGGTCAGCGCCCGTATGAGCGCCTCAGCCCTGCCGCTCTCGGTCAGCGCAGTCTCGAGCTCGCAGAGCTTCTCGAGCGCCTTTATCCTGTCGAATACCTTGACCTCGACCACGCCGCCGCGCGCCCGCTTTATCTCGGAGACGTTGTACAGGTCGAGCCTGTCGAGCACGTCCTGAGGCGGGAGCTCGTCCGAAAACGCGAGCCTTACGGCGTCGCTGCACGAGCCGAAAGCGAGGCGTCTGAGTCCCGCGAGCACTGAAGCGCTGTCGCCGAGAAGCTCCCGCACCTCCGCGATATTCCTGCGGCATACAGGGCTTTTCAGGCATTCGAGCGCCGCGCCGAGAGCCTCGCCGCGCTCAAAGCCCGCCTGCAGAGCCGCCGCTTCGGGGTCGCCGAGCACAGCGTACAGATAGCAGAACCGCTTCCTTTTTGACCTGAGTTCATCCTTCTCTGACATAACTCCTCCGTTTCTGAAAGGCTGTCATGAACAACGCCTCTCATAAGGGGTGTGGAAAAGGCATTTTTTCAATGGAAAACCGTTGATTATTGAAAAAATAATTTTTCACTTTGTAGACTTGCACAAAATTGACACGTTTGATTTGTGCGAAAGCAACAGAAATGTGCGGCGTTGGGGGGCGTCGAGGACGCCGTCCCCTACATATTGATTTTGCGTACTGTTTCGGTAATTGGCGGGACGCCGAGGGCGGCGTCCCCTACACAGAATCCCTGTAGGGGCTGCCTTTGGCAGTCCGCAAGTCTGTCTGCTTCACGCGGACGCCCAAAGGGCGCCCCTACAGAACATCGCCGTCAGGCTATACATATAATTCCAAATTTGCGGGCGCACAAAGGGTGTCCCTTTAGCCGATTCGCAGGTTACCGATTATGTGCCGTAGGTTTACGGCTCGGTAGCCCGCATTTTCCGCTAAGGGTAGCACGCGAATGTGCGCCCCTACAGCGCTTGACACAGCGCGCCGAATTGCGCTATAATTGAATCAATGCTACAGAAAGGAGCGCGTTATGCCAGCCGACCTTTTTTCCGAGATAGAATACCTCAAGGGCGTGGGGAAGGCGAGAGGCGAGAAATACCGAAAACTCGGCATTTCCTCGCCGTACGACCTCATCTACCACATTCCCCGCGCGTACCTCGACTTCCGCGCGTATGTGCCGATATGTCAGGCTGTGATCGGCGACTACAATGTGCTGAAGCTGACAGTCGTGCAGAAAAACCGCCCTCAGCGCGTCCGCGGCGGGCTCATCATCTGCAACGCCATCGCCTCCGACGGCAACGACAACATCGTCATCGTCATATACAACAACATCTACGGCTTTCAGGCTTTGCAGGAGGGGCAGACCTACTATATGTACGGCAAGGTCAACGGCAGCCTGCTGCGCCGCGAGATAGCCGCTCCCGTCTTCATCAAGGCTGAGGAGAGCGTGCTGATACAGCCGATATACAGGCTCACGCAGGGACTCTCCGTGAATATGGTGCGCACGAATATGCGGCAGGCACTCGGGATAATGGAGAAGTTCCCGTTCGAGACGCTGCCGCAGGAGATACTCGCGCGGTATCAGCTCCCGCCGCTGATGTGGTCACTCGAGAACATTCACTTCCCCGAGAGCGACCAAGCCGCCGAGGACGCCCGCCGACGCCTCGCCTTCGACGAGCTGCTGAAGCTCCAGCTCGGTATGACGCTGATGAGGCTCAGGCGCAGGAAGACCACCGCCTTCGCGATGGACAGCGAGGTCAGCATCGACGATTTCACGGCGAATCTGCCGTTTGAGTTCACGCAGGGACAGGCGGACGCCGTCGCCGATATCCTCCGCGACCTCTGCCGCAATATCCCCATGAACCGCCTCCTGCAGGGCGACGTCGGCAGCGGCAAGACCGCCGTTGCAGCCGCGGCGTGCTGCTTTGCGGCGAAAAATGGCGTGCAGTCGGCGCTGATGGCCCCGACGGAGATACTCGCCTCCCAGCACTACGCCACGCTCTCGGAGCTCCTCGAGCCGCTCGGCGTGAGGGTGTGCCTGCTGACGGGTTCGGCTACTGCAAAGAAAAAAGCCGACATACGCGCCAGACTCGCCGCGGGCGAGATAGACGTGATGGTCGGCACTCATGCAATTATTCAGAAGGACGTGGAGTACAGGTCGCTCGGGCTCGTCATCACCGACGAGCAGCACCGCTTCGGCGTGAACCAGCGCGCCGCACTCGCGGAAAAGGGCGATTCTCCGCACAGGCTCGTCATGTCCGCGACTCCTATCCCGCGCACGCTCGCGCTGATGATCTACGGCGACCTCGAGATTTCGGTCATCTCGCAGCTCCCCAAGGGCAGGCAGCCCGTCAAGACCTACGCCGTCTCGGGCAGGAAGCGCGCGGACGCGTTCGGCTTCGTGCGCAGGCTCATCGACGAGGGACGGCAGGCGTATGTGGTCTGCCCGATGATAGAGGACAGCGAGAGCGACCTCTTCGCCGTCAAGACCTACGCCGAGGACGCCGCAAACGGCAACCTCAAGGGCTATTCCACGGCTCTGCTGCACGGCAAGATGAGGGCTGCGGAGAAGGAGAAGGTCATGAAGAGGTTCCGCGACGGCGAGATACAGGCGCTGATATGTACCACGGTCGTGGAGGTGGGGGTCGACGTGCCGAACGCGGCGGTCATGGTCATCGAGAACGCCGAGCGCTTCGGGCTCTCGCAGCTCCACCAGCTTCGCGGACGCGTGGGCAGGGGAGAGTTCCTCAGCTACTGCATACTCATCACCGACAACACGAACGAGGACTGCATAAAGCGCATGAAGATAATGACCCACACCACCGACGGCTTCAAGATAGCCGAGGAGGACCTCAAAATGCGCGGACCGGGCGACTTCTTCGGCAGCGCACAGCACGGACTCCCGCCGCTGAAGATAGCGGACGTGGCGTGCAGCATGGAGCTCTCGGGCAAGGCACAGGAGTGCGCCCAGCGTATCCTCGCCAACGACCCGACCCTCTCCAAGCCTCAGCACCGCGCCCTCAAGCTCGATACGATGAGGCTGTTCAATAAGGATATCATTGGCTGACCAGAGGCTCTTTCGTGGGACTCTGTCCCACACCCTGCCAAGGG
>JAUMVH010000208.1 GCA_030530245.1 Ruminococcus sp. | reverse complement strand
GGAAACTTTTTTCTATTTTTTGAAAATAAATGTTGCATTTTAGAAACTGGTATGATATAATATTGTAAAGTGAAAGGAGTGATATCATGAGTGAAGTTGGAAATTTGATTTATAATCGAAGAAAAGAGTTGGGTTTAACATTAGAAGAAGTTGGCGACGCAGTAGGCGTCAGCAAGAGCACTGTAAAAAAATGGGAAAACGGCTTTATCTCTAATATGCGCAGGGATAAAATTGAAAAACTCGCCGATATTCTTCAGCTGAACCCCATTCGGCTCCTTGGAATTACCTATGAAAAATATGAGGACGGCGGTATAGAATCAAAGGTTTTCACATATAAGTATCCGAAAATCGAAGAAATTGTTGTACCAATTCCTTTGATTGGCAGGGTAGCTGCGGGGTATAATTGCTATGCCGACGATAATATCACTGAATATATCAAAACAGACAGAGATATAATTAAGGAAGGCTACGCCTACTTTTGGCTCGAGGTCAAAGGAGACAGCATGGAACCCGAACTACACGAAAAGGATCTTGTTCTTATTCGCGAGCAAGATACGCTCGAAAATAAGTGCTTTGCTGTTGTTACAATCGACGATGAAGACGGGCTTGTAAAGCTCGTCGATATAGAGAAAAACCGTATCACTTTAAATTCTGTGAATCCGTACTATCCTCCAAGAGTATTCGAGCGTGAAGAAATGAACCGCGTCAAGCTCGTCGGTAAGGTTATTGAGATTAAAAGACGATTAGAATAAAGGAGGTTCATTATGGGATTATTCAGTTCAAAAAAAACTCGGAACAGCATAAAATCTGTTGATGAACCTATTGACGGATACAAAATGATGAATCTCTTCAAAGGCGTTAAAGTTCGCAGGTTGGGCGTTATCCCGCAAGGTACACAATTAGGAAGCCAAGTCGTTTTGATGTACCAAGCCGCAAATAAATCTACTTGCGCAAATGTATCTCTACTCCTTGTGCCGCAAAAGAAATTATTTGGTCACATTGATGATGAAATAATAGGAAAAGAGATAATAAGATGCATAAAAAACAGCGATAAAAGCGTTGCAAGGATAACCTATTTCAACAGTAAGCCATACGAATATGAATCCGCGATTGATATTGCGTTTTTCAAGAAAAACAAATAAAAAATCCCCCTGCGGTGCTGGAACACCACAAGGGGAGGAGCTGTGATATACAGCCCTGTGCACATATAAGTATACCACAGCTCCGCGACAATGTCAAGGAGGCGATACTATGCCACGTCCGAAAAATAAAAAACGCTCCGACGGCAGACTGCAAGCGAAAGTCTACCTCGGAGCTCAGAACGGCAAAGCCAAGTATAAGTATGTTTATGCGAGCACCCAGAAGGAACTCGATGCAAAGGTCATGGATATCAAGGTCCAGCTCGGCAAGGGTCTGGACGTTACCGCAAACAATGACAAGTTCGGCTACTGGCGCAAGCAGTGGCTGAAGCTCAAGCAGAACACAGTCTCTGCTCAGCGATTCATTTCCTATTCCAGCATATCACGCAAGCTCGAGCCGCTGGACGAATCTGTGATAATCAGGCTCACCGTATCTGATATGCAGAACATAATCTTCGATAACTCTGAGCTCTCCCCTGCCACGTTGCAGATGCTCAAGAGTGCAGCGAAGCAGATTTTTCAGCTTGCCATTGACAGCCGAATTATGGACTATAACCCCGCGAATAATATCAAGATACCGAAGAAAACCGAACTCCCTGAGCGCCGCGCTCTGACCGAGGAGGAGCGGCAGTGGATTATTGACACGCCCGACTATATGCAGACCGCTGCCATGATAATGACGTTTGCAGGACTTCGCAGAGGCGAGCTCCTCGCTCTGCTCTGGACTGACATCGACCTCGACAAGAGAACGATAACAGTCTGCAAAGCAGCCGAAGTCATTCAAGGCAAGTTCGTTACCAAGCAGATGACGAAGACCGAAGCGGGTATGAGAGTAATATACATTCCTCAGCTCCTCGCTGACTACCTCAGGAACGTCGACCGCAGGAACAACCTCTATGTCTGCCCTGCTCCCGCGGGCGGCAGCTTCTACACACACTCCTGGAACAGGAAGTGGGATGCATACATTGCCAAGCTCAACAGGAAGTACGGTGACTTCTCCGGCTTCCTCCTCAGGGAGGGCGAGAAGCTCCCGATCGTGATACCGCACTTCACGGCTCACTGGCTCCGGCACACGTTCATCACTATGCTCTACCTCGCAGGCGTTGACGTCCTGACCGCGAAGGTGCAGGCAGGTCACAACGACATCCGAACGACCATGTCTATCTATACTCATCTCGACAACCAGTACAAGCAAAATAATATGAGCAAACTTGACGATTTTCTCAGCAATGGGTGTCAGCAGGGTGTCAGCAAGATTGCAAAATAGCCGATAAATAGGAAAATACAGCATATTGTAAATATCTATGCTGATGAAGAACACCCTCACCGCTGCCAAGCAGCAGGCGGGTATAGAATAAACGCAAACCAAAAGCGCTGAAAGCAAATGCTTTCAGCGCTTTTTGTAGGGGCGAGTTCCGCTCGCCCGCTAAAATATATGCTGCACACGGGCGCTCGGAAAGCGCCCCTACATTTTATTCAGCCTTTACGTCATTGAACGAAACATCATAGTCAAAATTGGTGCCGTCGAACACCACATGGAGCGAATCAATATGCTGCGGCTCGTCTGTGTATTTCACGGTGTATTCCTTGTCATCAGACCTGTAATCGTTCTCCTTGGCGATGAAGCTCACTCCCTCATCGGTGATATCGGTTATCTTCACTATCACCGAGCCCTGTTCGTAATCCGTATAAAGAGGCTCGTTTTTGAGCCAGTCACCGCCGTACGGCTCGACGAACCAATCGCCCTTCTTGACGGTGAATTCCTGCGTGTACTCGCCGCTGCCGAGGTCCTGTCCCGCAATACCGTAGCCGCCGTAGGTGGTGAGCACCTTCATAATGGTGTGCGGCTTGCTGAGCTCCTCGATGAGAGCCTGCCGCATGAGAATGAGGTCGTATTCGTCGAGCACGCCGTCCTTGCAGTAGTCGACCGCCGTCCAGTCGCTCATTTTCACGTCAGCCGAGCCGAGCAGCCACTTCTGCATGAGCACCACGTCCGCGACAGTGAGATCCCTGTCGTCGTTGAGGTCGCCCATGAACTTCGGCACATGGACGTACTCACCCGTGGGAACTATCAATTTGTCCTCCAGCATGAAAAACTCGATAGTATCGCCGACCCGCAGGTCGTCGAAGTTATAAGGGTAATCCAGTTCCTTCAGCTTTAACGAGTAGTTGTAATAGCCCGCCTCGCCCGCGTCCATTCGCAGCTTCAGCGTATCAATTGACGGCTTAAGTCCTGTCTCGGTGGAGACGCTCGTGACGCGCAGAGTCTCACGCTCGCAGCTCTCATAGACGGAGCCCGTCTTCCTGAAATTCTCGAGCGGCTCGAGCTTCTGCTCGGTGACGGAGCCGTGGGTCACGATGGGCTCATCGGTCTTGTAGATGTCACCGTACTGCGCGTCGCCGCCTATCTCGCCGAGGTACGTCAGCTGCTTTTTCCTCAGCACGCTCGGATTCTCCTCGGAGGCGGGATAGAACTGTATGAACGTGGGGTGACCCTCCGCTGTCTCGTTTCCGATGTAGACGAAGAAGCTGTTGAAAACGCCCGCCTTGTATTTCTTTTTAAGGTAGATGTCCACCTGCTTTTCCTCGCCGTCCTCGAGGGTGAACCCCTCCGCGGTCTTGTCATAGTCGATCGTGTAGTAGTAGGAATCGTACTCGTTCCACGATATCAGGTAGTAGTACGACCACTCGGGACTTACGGGGACAGTATCACGGATACGCGGGTTGCTCTCGTTGACGAACCAACCGTCCAAGCCCGTTGAAACGCCTTTCTCGCGTCCGAGCTCGGTGACTGCTTCAAGCTTGAGCATTACCTCGTCCTCGCCAAAGAGCTCGCCTGTATCCTCGTTGTAAACATTCGTCGTCAGCGACGCATAGCCTGTTATCTCGGGCTTGAACTCCTCGTCCACGGCGGCTGCGGGAAATGCCGCGAGCAAGCCTCCGAGCAACGCCGTGCAGGTCAGTGCCGACACTGCCTTGGTGAGTAAGCGTTTCATACTATCTACCTCCTGCTATACTGTATTTCAGGGCAGTCCCCTGTTTACCACATTATAACACAAATGGCTTAAAATAGCAAGAGAAAACTGGTACATCATAAAAACGAGGACAGGACCGCGCCGCAGTCCTGTCCTCATCGTCATTTATCTGAAAGGAAGCTGTTTAGTTCTTTCTTGTCTGAACTTCGTCGAGCGTAACCTCTGCCGTCTCTTCC
>JAUMVH010000207.1 GCA_030530245.1 Ruminococcus sp. | reverse complement strand
GCTTCGCTGACATCTCCCCACACTGTGGGGAGTCACCCCGCAGGGTCTGGGACAGCATCCCAGCGGGGCGTGGGGCGGAGCCCCACAAAACCCGAAGGGCGCTCTGAGAGGGGAGGCTCTGCAAGATAAGCAGCACACCAAATCTTTGATTTGGATTGTGATGCTATATGCAACTCTGTTGTAGAGAGCCTCCCCTTCGCCCGCTCCGCAATTGTATGCCCGCGGAATTATTCCGCGCAATAATACACTGCCGTTTGTTTTGGGACGCCGAGGGCGGCGTCCCCTACAAATGGTTGCAGGTGGTCGGTTCTGATATGGTGCGGGCGCGCGTAATGCGTCCCCTTATTCCTTGACGTAAACCGCCACTATCTCCGAGATATACGCGCGGTGATACGGGTCTGAGCCGAAGAACTGCGCGGGTATGCCATCGTCGGTGAGGAAGCCGCTCTCCTGCAGGTCATAGCTGTAGAGCTTGCGGCACACGAGCACCATGTCCGCCTCCTCGAACGCGACGCTCCCCTCGAACTCGGCAGGCGTGAGCCCCGTCTCCTTCGCCTTGTCGCAGTCCCTACCCGAGTGCGAGCCGCAGAACGACAGCGCCTTGCGGTACTGCTCGCCGTAGAACGAGGCGGTGAAGGTCTCGCCGCTCTCGACGAAGCCGAAGGTGTGCCTGTTCGGGCGTATGTAGCAGGTGAGCACGTTCCTGTTCCACAGCACGCCGAGCTGTCCCCACGAAGCCGTCATGGTATTGAAGCTGTCCATATTGCCGCCCGTGAGGAGCATCCACTCCCTGCCTATCTTTGTAAACGGGTTGAAGCTGAGCTCTGAAAGGTCGATTTTTCTGAATGACATGGTGATTCCTCCTTGATCGTGCGCCCCGTCAAGCCTGCACCTGAGCCCTCCTGAGAGCCGCCTTGTAGCGCAGGCGGAGCTTGTCCGTGATGAGCGCGATGAATTCCGAATTTGTGGGCTTACCCTTGCTTGTGTCGACGGTATAGCCGAAGAATGAGTTGAGCGTGTCGACGTTGCCTCTGTCCCACGCTATCTCGATGGCGTGACGGATAGCGCGCTCAACTCGCGACGAGGTCGTATCATAAATGCCCGCAACGGTAGGATACAGGAGCTTCGTGACGCTGTCGAGGAGCTCCTTGTCCTCGATGGAGTAGAGGATAGCCGTGCGGAGGTAGTGATAGCCCTTGATATGCGCAGGAACTCCGAGCTGATGTATAATGTCGGTGATGACGATCTCCATATCGTCGCTGAGGCTGTTCGCCTTGTCCCCGAGGGCAGAGCTTATCGCGCCCACGAGGTCGTCCGCGTCATAGGGCTTGAGCAGGAACTTCGCGGCGCCGTTCTCCATGACCTGCCTCTCGATGAACTCGTTATCGAAAGCCGAGGTGATGATAAAGGCGGGGAATTTTACTCCCAGCTCCCTTACCTTTTTCATTATAGTAACAGCGTCGCCGTTCTCGGCGGTGATATCGAGCACCGCGGCGTCGGGCGGGTCGTTGCGGATAGAGTCGACGATGACTCCGCAGTCCTTTCTGCGCGTATACGCGTACATTCCCTTTTCACGGAGCTTATTCGCCAGACTTACGCCTGTTCCCGCGGAATCGTCCCCGATAAGTACCTTTATTTTGTTGTTCATGATTTTTTCCTCCTGCGTTTTATCGTTTTATGTTTTTTGCAACGATTCTATCTTATCACAGAAGGAGCGTATCGGGCAACAGTGAAAAATGTCGGTTGCGGGAATGTTTTATCGCGGACGCTTGAACGCCGTCGCGGCGGCGAAGAGATGTCGCTTCCGCTTGAAGCGCGGCGCAACTCCGCGCAGTATGCAGAAATGTGTCAGGGCTTGCCGCCCTTCATCTTCACGAGCATACCGTCGGCGATATTGCGCACTTTCGTGCCCGGCGGGAAGAGCCTGTCCGCGAGCTTTGCGGTGAAGCTCCGCTTGACACTTCTCGCGTGTATGGGCGCGAGCTTGGGCTCTTTCGTACCCTCGGTCCACGCGGCGAAATCGGTCGGGTCGAGTCGGCTCTGTAAGATAGCCCTGTCGCCGACGGCGCTGTGCTCCGCGAAGAAGCGCAGGGGCATATCGCAGTCCTTATAGCCGTACTTTTCGAGGTGTCCGTCGAAGTGGAAGTGGAAGAGCCTGTCCATATCCTCCATGCCTCTTGCGGCTTCGGAGCTCTCCGCAAGCGCCTCAAGGAGCATCGCCTGCGTCTTGTCCTTGGGACGGATACCCGCCGCGCGGACAGCTCCGCCGACGATGAAGCCGAGCATATACTCGCTCGCGCAGAAGTCGCTCTGCGGGCTCTTGCTCATGGGGACGTCGAAGAGATAGGCGGCGTATATGCCGAATGCGCCGTGGAGCGCGAGATACTCGGGCTCGTCGTAGTCATAGACGTGCTTTGCCTGAACATAGCCGCGCAGACGCCCCGATTTGACCATGAGCGGTATCGTCCCCGAGAGGAGCAGAGCCTTCGAGCCGTTCATTATGGGCGTTTCGACGTCAGCCTCGACGTCTCCGCCGATGTGCAGGAGCTTCGCGGGAGCTACGCCCGCCTTGGCGAGAATGGCGTCGTAGAGCGCCTTGTGGTCGGTGACGCTGCCCTTGAGCTCCGACGGCACGACGAGCTCGTCCGCCTGCTCATAGCCGCACGCGCTGAGTATGCGCACCACCACATTTCGCGGATATATCGTGTCCGCGACGATGATTATCTTCTTTTTCGTGCGCTTCGCCTCGTCGAAGAGCTCCTTGCCGAAGCCTCTCGCGAACGTGAAATGCACCGCGAGCTCGCACTCGCGCTTCATGAGCTTGTCCCTGCCGAAGGGCGTGAGCTTGGCGCTCTTGGCGAGGATATCGTATATCCGCCCTATCGTAGCTCCGCCCGCGTTGCAGAACTTCTTCTCGGCGGCTTCCTCGGCGGCGGTGCGGAGCTCCCTGAACGGCTTCTTCACGGTCGTTACGTCGCGGAAGTCCTCCTCCATGAGCGTGAAGATGTCCCCGTACTCGGGCAGCGGCGTGACCGTGAGCGTCCCCGTAAGGCGGAAGCTGACCGCCTTATAGTCCGACCTGCCGACCTCGCCGAGCATTTTCTGCCTCAGCTCTATCTGCTCCCGTGTCAGCGGGAGACGCGGCTTGATTTTCTTGTCCATAGTCTGCCTCCTTGGGGTCAGTTCGCGGGAACAGCCGTAGTTTCGGTGCTTTCCGTGGTATCGGTGTCGGTGGTATCTGTGCCCTCCTCCGTGGAAGCCGTCGTGGTCGTGATGACGGTAGTGGGCTTCTCGTCGCCGTATTCGGGCACGAGCTCCTCGCCTCCGCGGAGCTTGATGTACTCGTCGAGAGTGAGCGCGCCGTCGGAGTTATACGCGCGGATGAGAGCGTCCTTTGACGTGAACTCCTCGGAGTATTCGCCCTTGTCGTCACGGACATACTTGCCGTACCACAGCCCGAAGAACGACCACACCGCATTATCGCGGAACGACGCGTCTATATCGGGGACGGTGCTGCACTCGCTGAGGGCGATGAGCTTCTCCTTGCCGACGATATTCTGCAGCGCAAGGAACTGCTCATAGCGGCTGCCGTAGTCTTTGCTGCTGTCGAGGTATATATCGAGCGAGGCGATGTCGAAGGTGCTCTTGTTGACGAGGGTGGACTCGCTCTGCCCGTTCCATATCCATATGAGGTTGTCGAGCTCAAAGTAGTTGGTATAGCGGCGGTACATCAGCTCCCACAGCCACCTGTAGGCGTCGACTCCGCTCGCTCCCCACCAGAACCAGTCGCCGTAGCCCTCGTGGAGCGGTCTCCACAGCACGGGCACGCCCTTATTTTTCAGCGAGGTGAGCTGACCCGCCATATTGTCGATGTCGAGGATAAGCCCGTAGCACTGCTCGGATATCTTGCCCTCGCCGTAGAGACCGCGTATCTCCTCCTGAGTCATCTCGGCGATGTCGATATCGGTCATGGCGTCCTTGAGCCTGAAGTCGGTGTCCTTTGCGTATACCGAGGGCTTGGTCTTGGAGGGAGCCTCCCAGTACCACATCAGCCCGACAACACCGCCCTTATGGTACCAGTCGGCGCAGGCGTCGATGTCCTTGAAGGCGCTGTCGAAGGTCTTGCCGCCTGTATGCAGAGCCGAGAAGCGTATCACGGGGTATTTGCCCGTGGTGCGGTAGATGAGCTCGAGCTCCTCGTTAGCCTCGCCCGAGGCGTACTGCCCCGTCAGCACGTATTTGCCGTAGTTGGCGGTCATGAAGTCCATGAGCTCCTTCGCGGACTTGCCCGCCTCCTTGTTGGAGAGGTCGCCCTCGGCGTCGTACTTGATGCCGCTGAGGGAGGTATTGTTCGTCATTTTCAGGTAGTCGAGCTCGATGTCGCCGTGCGGGCGCAGCTCTATCTCGG
>JAUMVH010000206.1 GCA_030530245.1 Ruminococcus sp. | reverse complement strand
GATTGCCTATATCCTCCACATCGTACTGGTCTACGTCAAACTTAAGAAGCCCATACATTTTTATCTGCTTGTACTCCCCTGCATCAACAGGTGTGAGCTTTGCGTACTCCGATATAGTTTCCATACCTGCGTCAAGAGTCCTGTTCATTACCTTCATGTTCTTTGAAGCATTGTAGCAGGTAAAGCCGACAAGTCCGCCGATAATAATAAGTATCACCAGCAATACCTTAGGCCATTTTTTCTTCTTTGCAACTGTTTTTTTCATACCATCTCTCCTTATGTCATTATTCAACCGCTTTTCTGCAATTGAATTAGTGCGTCCCACAAATTCCCCAATAACAAAGAATTTGCGCTCCATGAACTTAGTTCAGGGCAATAACCGCCTTTCGGCGGTTATTGAGGACGCACTAATTATATTATACCCGTTTCTGAATGAATAGTCAATCACTACAAGAAACGTAGGCTTTTATCTGTACTTGTAGACAGTCGCCGTCTCGAATCCGTCGAGCAAGGTAGTCATACTGTCGAACGCCATGCCCGTACCCTTGGCAACGCAGTTTATCGCGTCCTTGGCGATGTTGCAGTTTATACCGAGAGTGCGCTTGATGAGTTGAGGCAGACCTCCGAGCAGAGCGCCGCCGCCCGTGAGGAGCAGACCGTTGTCGTAGATGTCGCCTACGAGCTCGGGCGGAGCGTCCTCGAGCACCTTGCGTATCGCCTCCATAATGGCGAAGGTGTCGTCCTCGATAGCCTTGAACAGGTCAATTTCGCTGAGCTGTACCTGCGCGGGAAGGCCCTTGAGCAGGCTCCTGCCCTTGACGGTATATGTGATCTCATCGTTCGGGTCGTAGAGGTTGCAGAGCTCTATCTTGACCTTTTCAGCAGTGCGCTCGCCGATGAGGAGCTTGTACTTGTTCTGCATATACTTGATGATGGAGCGGTCTATAGCGTTGCCCGCAGTCTTAATCGTGTGCGAGGTGACAACTCCGTTCATGGAAACGATAGCCACGTCGGTAGTACCGCCGCCGATGTCAACTATCATGTGGCCTTTAGCCTTTGTAATGTTCACACCCGCGCCTATCATGGCGGCGATAGGCTCCTGTATGAGGTAGACCTGCCGCGAGCCCGCGCTCTTTGCAGCGTCGACTACGGCACGGCTCTCAATGTCGGTGATGAATGAGGGAATGCAGATGATTATCCTCGGCTTGAGAAGCTGATGTCCCGTCACCTTCAGTATGAATTCGCGTATCATGCTGTGAGCGAGGTCGTCGTCGGAGATAACGCCGTCGCACACGGGGCGCGCAACGCATATGTACTCGGGATTCCTGCCTATCATCTCGTAGGCTTCCTTTCCGACCGCAAGAACGCGCTCGGTCCGCGTATTATAGGCAATAACGGACGGCTCGCTGAGCACGACGCCCTTCTTGCCCATAGTCATAACGATATTCGAGGTACCGAGGTCGATACCGATATCAGTATTTGCCATATTATCTATCCTTTCTTTCAGCCGTTTACCAGCATATCTCTCAGGCAGGTATACCGCCTTGTTCTCTTATTGTTGTCGACCATTTCGTGTATCTTATCCTCAGAGCCGATAAGTATCAGGAGCTTTTTCGCGCGCGTTACCGCTGTATAGAGCAGATTGCGGTAGCTGAGCTTCTCAAAGCCGCTCATAACGGGGATTATGACCGCCTCAAATTCGCAGCCCTGACTCTTATGTACCGTGATGGCGTAGGCGAGCTCGAGCTGAGAGAGTATATCGAACGGATAAGTCGCGATACGTCCGTCGAAGTCGACCTTCGCGGACTGCGACGGGTAGTCGATGGCGGTTATCTTGCCGATATCGCCGTTGAAGATCCCAGCGCCCTGCTCGTCGCCCTTGCTCCACACTATGTCGTAGTTATTGCGGGTCTGCATGACCTTGTCGCCCGCGCGGTATGTGTAGACGAACCCGCGGTACTCATTCTTGCCGTTTTCGGGCGGGTTGAGCTTGTCCTGCAGTACCTTGTTGAGCTCGACTGTGCCGACTGCGCTCTTGCGTGACGGCGTGATTATCTGTATATCGTCGATAGGGGAGTACTTGTACGCCTTCGGGAGCCGACGCCGCGCGAGGTCGACAATGAGGTCGACTGCTTTCCCGTAGTCGTCGCGCTTCATGAAGAAGAAGTCGCTGTCCTTACGTGTGAGGTCGGGGTACTCGCCCGAGACTATCTTGTGCGCGTTTGTGATGATGCAGCTCTTTTTCGCCTGACGGAAGATCTCCGTGAGCTGTACCACGGGCACTACCTCGCTGTAGATGATGTCCTCGAGAAGGTTGCCCGCGCCGACCGACGGTAGCTGATGATAGTCGCCGACCATAATGAGCTTGCACCCGAGCCTTACAGCCCGCAGTAGCTTCTCGAACAGCACCGAATCTACCATCGACATCTCGTCTATGACGAGCACATCGCAGTCGAGCGGGTTGTTCTCGTTGTGCGCGAAAACGGGTATATCGGAGTTATCGTACACGACCTCGAGCAGGCGGTGTATCGTCTTTGCCTCATAGCCCGTGAGGTCGGACATACGCTTTGCGGCACGCCCTGTCGGCGCTGCAAGGAGCACCTTATCGCCGCGCTTTTCAAATATGGAGATTATCGCGTTCAGCGTCGTAGTCTTACCTGTACCGGGTCCGCCCGTGAGGACCATAAGTCCGCGGGATATAGCGGTCGTGATAGCCTGCCGCTGAAGCGTTTCGTAGCTTATGCCCTTTTCCTCCTCCTCGATGTCGATGAGGGTGTCGTAGTTGAAGTCCTCGGGCGAGGAAAAATCCTTTAGCACGCGTATCCTGTCCGCAATGAACTGCTCGGCGTAGTAGTAGTCGGGCAGGTAGACATATTCGCGTTCATTTTTCTTGTATTCAAACAGCTCGTTGTCGTCGAGAGCCGCATTGTATGACTTGAAGAAATCCTTCTCGGAAATATCGAGCGCGGGAGTCGTGAGCTTTGCGAGCACATCGAGCGGCAGGCACGAATGACCGTTTGCGGCGTTGGCTTTGAGAATGTGCTGAACGCCCGCAATTACGCGATTGTCGGCGTTTTTGTCGATGTGCATATCGTGAGCGATGGAGTCGGCTTTGTTGAAGTCGAGCCCGACCGCGTCATTGCAGAGCACATACGGGTCGTGCTGTATGAGCTCTATCGCGTCGGGACCGAAATGGCGGAAGGTCTTCATCGCGAACGAGGACTTGACCTCATACTGCGACAGGAACGACATTATCAGCCTAAGCGAGAAGAGCTTGCGAGCCTCGTCGGCTATTTCAGCGCACTTGCTACGCGAAATGCCCTTGACGGTCGCGAGCCTGTACGGGTCGTTCTCGATGACATTGAGGGTGTCCTCGCCGAACACGTTGACTATCCTTTTCGCAAGCGCGGGACCAATGCCCCTGATAGCTCCCGAAGCGAGGTATTTCTCGATGTTTATGACGGTATCGGGGAGCTTGTGCTCGCAGTATTCGGCGCGGAACTGCGTGCCAAACTTGCGGTGGGTCTCATAGCTGCCTTCGAGGATGAGTATCTCGCCCTCCTCGACCTCGCCGAGCGAGCCCACGACGGTTATCAGCTCGCCGCCTGCATCGAGGTCGAGCACCGCATATCCGTTTGCGCTGTTTTTATACAGGACGGTCTCTACCGAGCCTTCGATATGCAATGTTTCAGACGGCATAGCTGTTCTCCCTTCCGTGAATTCATACATCATTAATTATATCACAAAGTCTGCAAAAATGCAACAGTTCTAAACGAACATACCCTTGAAATAATCTTCCAGCTCAGAGCAGCGGATAAATACCGCGTCGGGAGAGCTGTGCACGAACTGCCTGCAAAGCTCAGCCTGCTCGGGAGTCGCGGTGTAGTCCACAAGGATAACGCGTTTGCGTCCGCAGCCCTTCATTGAGAGGTACTCCAGCCGCTCGCGCAGCTTTTCGTCTCCCTCGAACACAGGCAGCACCGACGCATAGGCAGGTGCGGAGCGCGACGGCATAGCGAGAAAGAACGTCACGACCTCGATTATAGATATCACGGCGAGTATGACCGCAGCTGTTATAATTATCCCGTCCATAAGCGACCTCCGAAGACTTTTTTGTATTGTATGCGGCAGACATCAAAAACGACACAAAAAAGCCGAAGGCATGATCGCCTTCGGCTTACAAGAGGGTATAGCAGTCGAGTTACTTGCGCACTTACTGCATCTTATAGGAGTTTATCATCTTCTGGACCATACGTCCGCCGATAGAGCCGGCCTCACGCGATGTGAGGTCGCCGTTGTAGCCTGACTTGAGGTTTACGCCGAGCTCGCTTGCGGACTCCATCTTGAATCTCTCGAGGGCTTCTCTGCCCTTCTGTGTCATTTCGCCGTTGTTATTGCTGTTGTTGCTCATTTTA
>JAUMVH010000205.1 GCA_030530245.1 Ruminococcus sp. | reverse complement strand
CGTCAATGTTGATTGGGACAATAATAAAGTATATCAATGGCAGGATTATTCTCAATGTGATGAATTTCCATTCGGAGAGGATTTTGAGATTCAATTAAAGCTCGCTGATTTCCCTGATACTGTATTCATTTGGCGAGAATTATCCATATCTTCTCAAAAAAACGGAGAGGAACGTGTTTTAGTAAACGGAATGCCTGTGGTGAACGCCTTTTTTACCGACCTGAACTATGATGGTTTCCCAGAATTATGTACGTCTGTTTACTTTGGCAGCGGAATCTGTGATGAACACATTGTTGTATATGATTATCATAATGAAATGACATACACATTATGGGACAGAATGAAATTCGACTATTCTCTTTATTTAGAGAATGGTGACTTATATGTACAAGAATCGCCGTATTTAAAAGGCGAAAATTCAGAAGTAAATACGGGAAAGCTAATAATTGAAAACAATGAATTAGTCATAAAAAAGTAACATACTAAATTCTGATTTATCTTAGTAACCGTACAAAAACACGATGCCCCGAAGCATTTTAAACTGCTTCGGGGCAAAACTTCTATATGGGTATCACACAAATATGGTCAGGGGAATGTATCGCTTATACAGCCGCCTTTGTATTGTCCGCCTTTGCGTTGGGCTTGTCGGGAACGCTCACCTTCTCGATGTCGGCGCCCATAGCTCTGAGCTTGCCCTCCATGCAGTCGTAGCCGCGCTCGATATGGAAGATGTCCTCTATCTCGGTGACGCCGCTCGCCGCGAGTCCCGCGATGATGAGCGCCGCGCCTGCTCTGAGGTCGCACGCCTTTACGGGAGCGCCCATGAGCTTGCCCGTGCCCTCGATGAGAGCCACCTTGCCGTTGACGGTTATATCCGCGCCCATGCGTCTGAGCTCGTCAACGTAGCGGAAGCGCTGCTCCCATATATTCTCGGTGATTATGCTCGTGCCCTCCGCGAGAGTGAGCAGCGTAGCTATCTGAGACTGCATATCCGTCGGGAAGCCGGGGTGCGGAGCGGTCTTGATGTTCGCCTTCACGAGCGGACCGTCCACCCACACGCGGATACTGTCGTCGAACTGTTCGATGTTGACGCCTATCTTCTCGAGCTTCTTGGTTATGGACTCGAGGTGCTTGGGAATGACGTTCTTGACGAGCGCGTCGCCCTTTGTAGCGGCGATGGCTACCATGAAGGTGCCCGCCTCTATCTGGTCGGGGATAACCGAGTAAGATGTACCGTGGAGGTGCTCGACGCCTCTCACCTTGATAACGTCCGTACCTGCGCCCATGATGTTGGCGCCCATGGAGTTGAGGAAGTTTGCGAGATCAACGATATGAGGCTCCTTAGCGGCGTTCTCGATGATAGTGAGTCCCTCAGCCTTTACAGCCGCGAGCATAGCGTTCATCGTAGCGCCGACGGTAACGACGTCGAAGAATATCTGACTGCCTCTGAGCTTGTCGGCTCTGAGGTCTATCATGCCCTGACTGAGCGTATACTCAGCGCCGAGAGCCGAAAAAGCCTTGAGGTGCTGGTCTATGGGACGGTCGCCGAGCGGACATCCGCCGGGCATCGAAACGCGTGCCTTATTGTACTTTCCGAGCAGAGCGCCGAGGAAGTAGTACGAAGCGCGCATTTTTCTCGCGTACTCATAGGGTACGCAGACCTTGTTGATAGTCGTGGGGTCGATGCGGTAAGCGTCCTTGCCGACGGCTTCAACGCCCGCGCCCATCTCCTCGAGGATCTGCAGGCAGATGTTCACGTCGCTTATCGAGGGAACATTCTCGATAACGCAGGGCTCGTCGGAAAGTATAACTGCGGGAAGAATAGCTACTGCGGCGTTCTTGGCACCGCTGATGGTGACTTCTCCTTCAAGGCGTCTGCCGCCCTTTATCACAAACTTATCCAAATGAATTCTCTCCTTATTTGTCGGGGACTTCTCTATCTCTTCCCGACCTCTTTCTTTTGTTTTAAGTCAAATGCTATGCTTATTCAGCCTCGGAGGTGGTCTCCTCCTCGGTAGTTTCCTCCTCCGTGGACTCAGCCTCCGCAGACTCCTCCTCGGTGGTCTCCTCGGAAGCTTCCTCAGAGGTCTCCTCAGCGTCGTCGTAATCGGTGATATACCAGCGAAGCGGTGAACCGTCGTACTCCTCGACCGTCATTGATTCGATGATGACGTCCTCGACGGGCTTGTCGCTGCCGTCGGTCGTGACGTTCTGTATCTTGAATATGATATCGAGACCGTCGTATACCTGACCGAAAACGGTATAGCCTCCGTCGAGCGAGGGAGTTCCGCCTATCGTGGAGTATATCGTCTCCGCCGAGGGAGAGACACTGCCCTTGAGCAGCGCGGAATCGTAGGTCGTACCTGTAACTATATAGAACTGGCTGCCGTTTGTGGCGGTCGAGCCTGAATTCGCGTAAGCAATAGCGCCTGCCGCATGGATAAGGTTGAAGTAGGTGCCTCCGTCGAACTGTCCGCCCCATATGGACTCGCCGCCCGTACCGTTGCCGTTCGGGTCGCCGCCCTGTATCATGAAGTCAGCAATGACGCGGTGGAAGGTAAGGCCGTCGTAATAGCCTTCCTTAGCGTGCGTGATGAAGTTCTCGACAGCCTGCGGAGCGTACTCGGGGAAGAACTTGATCTTCACGTCGCCGTAGTCCTTTATCTTCATATCAACTACTGTCTCGCCGACCTCGGGAGCCGTGAAGTTCACGACGTCCTGCTTGGTGGGGTCGTCGTAGTCGTAATCGCTGAGGTACCACTTTATGTCCTCGCCGTTGTACTCGGTGACCTTTACGGAGTCGATGATGATACCGTCGCCGAGGGGCTTGTCGTTGGCGTCGGTAGGCACGTACTGCGCCTTGAACACAACGTCAAGGCCGTCGATGACCTGACCGAAAATGGTGTAGCTTCCGTCGAGGAAGGGTGCGCCGCCAACCTTCTTGTACAGTTCCTTCTGACTATCCGAGAAGGAGTAGCCGTACTGCTCGTAGTATGAGAAGGTATCGTCGGTGACGTTCTGGTCGCCCGTCACGATGTAGAACTGGCTTCCGTCGGTAGCCGTCGAGCCCGAATTCGCGTACGCGAGAGCACCCGTAACGTGGGCGAGGTGAGCGTCTGTGCCGCCGTCGAACTCGCCGCCCCATGTGGATTCACCGCCCGTGCCCGTACCGAGCGGGTCGCCGCCCTGTATCATGAAATCGCGGATAACGCGGTGGAAGGTGAGTCCGTCGTAGTAGCCCTTCTTGGCGAGCTCTATGAAGTTCTCGCAGCCCTTTTCGGCGTACTCGGGGAAGAGGCGTATCTTAACGGTGCCGTAGTCCCTGATGTTCATCTCGATGATGGTATCGCCCTTTTCGGGGGCAGTATAGTTCATAATGTCGACCTCGGCGGGAGCGGTGGTCTCAGCGACCGAGGAGCCGCTGTCACTGACCTCGGCGTCCTGTCCGCAGCCCACAGCCGCGGAAGCTGTCATAAGAGCGCAGAGCGCGACAGCTATGATCTTCTTTTTAAGCATTATTTCACTCCTTAAAAATGCGTGAAACGATTTTCCTCATATAAATGTAAAGACATAGATAGTTTACATCTCAACCTATTCATTATACTACATAAAATCGGATTTGTAAATACTTTCCCGTGATTTTTTGGCACTTTCAGTCAAAGCTTTGATAAAAAAGCACGCCAAATGCTCAATTTTCACCCGATATTGCCGTCGTTTTCGGCGGAATAAGTATCAATTTTTACTGACTTTATCATGATATCCTCCTTGGGTATCATGTATTTGCCGTTATTTTCGGTCTCGAGCGAGGTCAGCGCGTCGATGACATCGAGCCCCTCGTAGACCTGCCCTATCACGGTCACCTGCTGAGAGAGGTTCGGCACGCCGCCGAGGTCGATGAAAGCCTGTCCGAGCTCCTTGTTGTCGGAGGCGTCGAGGAGCTCCTGCTTGGAGTCGTCGTCGAGCTCCACCTCGTCAAGGAACATAAAGCAGCTGCCGTTGTAGTACTGACCGCCGCCCATGAGCTTGTTCTTAAAGGTGCTCTCCTTGGCGGTATTGACCATGCACACGGCTCCGCGGAACGGCCACAGGTCTTGGCTGAGCTCGCGCTCGACCCTCTCGCGTGACTCGTCGTACCAGTTGGTGAGGTCGCCGTTTTTCTGTTTGCAGCCCGCGGAGGCGTAAACGCCCTCCATCGAGTCGAAGACGTAGGTATCATCGTACCAGCCGCTCTCTGCAAGCTCGGTGAAGTTCCTCACGGCGTTGGGCGAGCGGTCGGGGTAGAGCACAAAGCGTATCTCGCCAAGGGTAGTATCGACGACAGCGATGGGGTCGCCCTCCTCGGGAGCCTCGAGCTGCACGAGCTGTATCGAATCGGGGTCGATGGTGATATAGCGGTCGTTCTGCTGTCTCTTCGCGGAGAAATAGAGCAGCACGACAGTCGCCCCGAGCAGTATC
>JAUMVH010000204.1 GCA_030530245.1 Ruminococcus sp. | reverse complement strand
GATGAACGGTATGAAAGCCTTTCCGTTCTTGAAAGCGCTTGCGATATTACTCATAGATATCCTCCCCTCTGTAGCGTGCGATAGCGGCGCAGTCCTTGTCTCCCCTGCCCGAAATCGTCACGATTATTATCTTGTCCTTGTCCATTGTCGGTGCGAGCTTCATCGCGTAAGCGACCGCGTGTGCGGACTCTATCGCGGGGATTATGCCCTCGGTGCGCGACAGGAACTCGAACGCGTCAACTGCCTCGTCGTCCGTTATCGGAACATACTCCGCGCGACCGATGTCGTGGAGGTACGCGTGCTCGGGACCTACGCCCGGGTAATCGAGTCCCGCGGAAATGGAGTAAACGGGCGCTATCTGACCATACTCGTCCTGACAGAAATAGCTCTTCATGCCGTGGAAAATGCCGAGTCTGCCCGTGTTCACGGTAGCCGCAGTCTCGAAGGTGTCAATGCCTCTGCCCGCGGCTTCACAGCCGATAAGGCGCACGCTCTCGTCGCCGATGAAGTTGTAGAAGCTTCCGATAGCGTTCGAGCCGCCGCCCACACACGCAATGACCGCGTCGGGGAGCCTGCCCTCATACTCGAGTATCTGCTCGCGCGCTTCCTTGGAGATGACCGCCTGAAAATCGCGGACGATAGTCGGGAAGGGGTGCGGACCCATGACTGAGCCGAGACAGTAATGCGTGTCGTCGATACGAGAGGTCCACTCGCGCATTGCCTCGGAAACAGCGTCCTTGAGCGTAGCCGTGCCGCTCGTAACGGGGATAACAGTAGCTCCGAGAAGGCGCATACGGTAGACGTTGAGCGCCTGCCTCTTGGTGTCCTCCTCGCCCATGAAAACGACGCACTCCATACCGAGCAGAGCCGCCGCAGTCGCCGTAGCGACACCGTGCTGACCCGCGCCTGTCTCCGCGATGAGACGGGTCTTGCCCATCTTCTTCGCGAGGAGCGCCTGTCCGAGGACGTTGTTTATCTTGTGCGAGCCCGTGTGGTTGAGGTCCTCGCGCTTGAGGTATATCTTCGCACCGCCGAGCGTGTTCGTGAGCTTCTCCGCATAGTAGAGGAGCGACGGTCTGCCCGCATATTTCTTCAGCAGGTCGTCGAGCTCGCGTATGAAGTCGGGGTCGTTCTTGTAGTGCTCGTATTCCTTTTCGAGCTCGATAACGGCGTTCATCAGCGTCTCGGGAATGTACTGACCGCCGTGCACGCCGAAGCGTCCCTTTGATTGTGACATACTATCTTTCCTTTCGTTACTTCTGATTCTTTCGGAGTATATCAAGAGTGTGGTCGGATATGCCGATGATGTCCTGTCTTTCGCAGGCGGCGAGGTGGTACTCCGTCCACTTGCCGAAGGTATATTCGTCCATTTCGTCAATCTTATCTCTCATATAGTTCGACGCGCCGTCGGTGGCAATGAGCTTTATCCGCTCCACATCGAGCAGGCTGTCAAGCTCGGCTATCTCCTCCGTGCGGACGAGCTCGAACAGCTCCTTGGGAGTGCTCTTGCAGTGCCAGTCATCGTCAATCATGGCGAGACTTTCCCGCAGGTTGTCCTTGCCGAAGACATAGCGTATGATAACGGGCTCGTTCATGCAGTAGGCGACCATTATGATGCCGCCCTGCTTCGTGACGCGAACCGCCTCGGACAGCGCCGTGAGCTTATCCTGCTCCGTGTACAGGTGATACATCGGACCCAGTACCAGCGTCATATCGAAGGTGTCATCGCCGAAACGCGACAGGTCGAGCGCGTTTCCCTGAACGGCTTCGAGGTCTTTACTGCCCGTCAGCTTGCTTTTCAGCACATCTATATTGTGCGCGATGAGCTCGACTGCCGTAACAGAGTGTCCCTCTCGCGCAAGAGCTATGCTGTACTGTCCCGTACCTGCTCCGACCTCGAGGATACGCGCTTTCTCCGTGCGGCTCAAGTACTCGTGGATATATTTCATAGTCGTGATGTACTCGACCTTACCGTGCTGAGAGAGCAATCGCTCGTCCTCATTGAAGCTGTTGTAATAATTCTCGAGGTAGTCCATATCAGCCATTCCTTACTGCCTTTACAAACGCAGTCATCTTAGCCTTATCCTTTATACCGTTCGTTTCGAGGGAGCTGCTCGCGTCGACCGCAAACGGCTCGAATCGTGCTATCGCCTCGCCTACATTTTCTGGAGTAAGACCTCCCGCGAGGAAATACTGTCTGCCGATGTCCGCGATGAGCGAGTGATCGAACTTGCTGCCCGTACCCGTGCCGCTGTCGAGCAGCACATAGTCCGCGGAGCTCGCACGCGCAGCTTCGATATCAGCCTCAGTCCTGACGGTGAAAGCCTTGATTATGGGCTTATCGGTGTGATTCCTGAGCGCGGAGATGTACCGCTCACTCTCGCTTCCGTGGAGCTGAATGAGATCAAGCCACTCGGAGTAGACGCCGACGACCGAATCGAGCGGCTCGTTCACGAAGACGCCGACGCGCTCTATGCCGCTCGCGCCGAGCATAGTCGAGAGCGCGTTGAAGGTATCGAAGTCGATCGACCGCCTGAAGCCTCCCGACAGGATAAATCCCGCATAATCGGGGCGGAGCTCAAGCACCGTGCGGACGTCAGCCTCCGACATCAGCCCGCAGAGCTTCACGCGCGTCATATGCCCGCTCCTCTCAGCTCGCTGAGCTTCGCCGCGATGTCGGGAGCTCTCATCAGAGCCTCGCCTATGAGCACGGCGTCCGCTCCTACTGCTTCGAGCCGTGCCGTGTCCTCGCGGGAGCTCACGCCGCTCTCGGAGACGAACAGCACGCCCTCGGGGACGAGCTCTCGCAGGCAGCGGCTGTTGTCGGTATTGACCGTGAAATCGGCGAGGTTGCGGTTGTTCACGCCAATGATACGCGCTCCCGCGGAGACTGCCATGCGTACCTCCGCTTCGTCGTGTGCTTCGACGAGCGCGGACATTCCGAGCTCGTCGCAAATGGCGATATACCGCTCTATCTGCTCCGCCGAGAGAATCGAGCATATCAGCAGGACTGCCGATGCACCGAGCGTTTTCGCCTCGTATATCATGTACTCGTCGACCGTGAAATCCTTGCGCAGGCAGGGTATCTTCACGCTTGCGGCTATTTCGCGGAGGTAGTCGCTGCTGCCGAGGAACCACTTGGGCTCGGTCAGCACGGATATGCAGTCCGCACCCGCCGCCTCGTACTGCTTCGCGATGTCGAGATACGGGAAATTCTCCGCTATCACGCCCTTCGACGGGCTTGCCTTCTTGCACTCGCAGATGAACGAGAGTCCCTGCCTCGCGAGCGCCTTCTCGAACTCAAAACCGCCCTTGGGAAGTGCAAGTGCGCACGCCTTCATCTCGTCGGCGGAAACCGCTTTTTTCGCAGCTTCAACGCGCTCTTTCGCGTGCTCGGCGAGCTTGTCAAGTATAGTCATAGGCTCTCCTTATCTGTTGGAAACGGCGATCGCCTTTTCGAGGGTCGCATATACGGCGCCCGAGTCTATGAGCTCCGCCGCGAGCTTCACGCCGTTCGCTATGCTGTCAGCTTTTTCGGCTACACACAGCGCTGCGCCAGCATTGAGCAGTACAGCATCGCGCTTGGGGCCCTTGTCCGTTCCGTTGAGGATATTGCGTGTTATCTCCGCATTCTCGGCAGGTGTGCCGCCGCGGATATCCTCGTGCGTGCCGCCCTTGAGCCCGAACTGCTCGGGCGAGACGGTATAGCTCTTGAACCAGCCGTCCTTGAACTCGCAAACGCTGGTAGGAGCGGCAACTGACAGCTCGTCGAGCTTATCCGTTCCGTGCACTACCATGCCGCGCTTTACGCCGAGGTTCATCAGTACCTGTGCGAGCGGCTCCACGAGGGACGGGTCATACACGCCGAGCAGGAAGCGCTTGGGGCTTGCGGGATTTGTGAGCGGTCCGAGGATATTGAACACGGTGCGGATACCGAGCTCCTTGCGGATAGGTCCTACGTATTTCATGGAGGTGTGGTACTTCTGCGCGAAGAAGAAGCAGAAGTTCGTCTCATCGAGCATTTCGCGGCACTTCTCGGGGCTCATGTCGATGTTCACGCCGAGAGCTTCGAGGCAGTCTGCCGTACCCGAGAGCGATGAAGCCGCGCGGTTGCCGTGCTTTGCGACCTTTACTCCCGCAGAGGCTACTACCATTGCCGAAGTTGTCGAGATGTTGAAGCTGTGGGCGTTGTCGCCGCCTGTGCCGACTATCTCGAGGAGGTCGTCGTCGTTCTCGAACTTGACAGCCGCGTCGCGCATTGCCGC
Source organism: Ruminococcus sp. (assembly GCA_030530245.1). Taxonomy (GTDB): domain Bacteria; phylum Bacillota; class Clostridia; order Oscillospirales; family Ruminococcaceae; genus Ruminococcus. The sequence goes on along the minus strand of JAUMVH010000204.1, from coordinate 194 downwards.
CGCACAGCCCGCGATCTCCTCGGTAGTCTCAGCCTTCGTGGACTTGGTGGAGAGTGCCGCAAGAAAAGCCGCATTCTGCGTAGCAGTGGTCTTTCCTGCCATTATCTCGCTTATTACCTCGTATGCCTCATCGTATGTCAGGTCCTGCTTGTCAACTATCTTTACTATTGCCTGTTCTATCATGGTGACTACCT
>JAUMVH010000203.1 GCA_030530245.1 Ruminococcus sp. | reverse complement strand
CATCATCTTGTAGCTGTTCTTTGAGCGCACCATTTCAAGCGCGTTGTTCAAGAATCTCAGCCAGTTGCGATAAACAAGATTAAAGTACCGACTATCACTGAGCTTCCTTTGCAGAACAGCATATCCGAGCGTTTTCTCGCCGAAATGCACTGCAGAGAAATAGTAGACATAAGGGCTTACGTGCTCCTCAAACATCTGCGGGAGCATTTCGGAAGTGTTAAAGGACACCGAACTTATACTGTTGCAGAAATCAGTTTCACCACAGTTCGACTTTGCAAGCACGAGCTTCATCCTTTTGGGATATCCAGTTTCCGAACCGTCATTTTCGAGCCAGTCTTCGCGGAGGCAAAGGTAAAAATTCTCAAACGGCGCTATTATGAAAGTTGAATTGTGTATACGCTCGATACATTCCTCGGGAGTCTGTGAAGCGGTAAGGTCCTCGGGAATGTAGTTCTCCATAAGCAGTCCGATATCAATATCGTTCATGAAAAGAGCAGAGGAATAGTTCCTTGTTTTGAGATACAGTGACGACCTGAGCTTTTCAAGTGTGCGCTCAATATCGGGATCACAGCCGCAGCTCTTGCCGAGATACATCATTTTCTTAGTGTTGGGGATATACGGAGAAAGCTCCTCTGACGGCTCGATAATGACTCTTATCCTGTCGACAGCGTCCGCACCCACCTTAGCAAAATTCGACTCGATAGAGGTGAGAGTAGTTCTCCCGAGTGCGCCTTCCTGAATGGCTTCAAAGCCGAGAACGCGGATATCCTCGGGCACTCTTATCCCCTTTGCATCAAGCTCCTCAATGAGACCGATAGCCATGTGGTCGCTTGCCGCGATGACCGCGTCGGGCATGGATATACTGCCGTCTGCGATGTCATCTGCGAGCTTCTTGCCGCTTGTATACCAGAAATCACCGTAGATGATGTGCTCGTCGGCTACGGTAAGCCCGCACTTTTCTATCTCGTCAAGCATTATCCCGAGTCGGGATTCGGCTTCGGTATTGCCCTTCATTCCCGTAAGCAGGCAGAGTTTTTTACAGCCGTGAACATTTATCGCATGTCGGCAGAGTTCTCTGAACATCTCGTCATTGTTGCTGTAAAGAGTGGGGAGGTCGCCTATGGGTATACCTATCCCAAAAGCAGGTACATCTGTCTGTCGGGTGACCTTGCTGCATATTTTTTCGGCAAAGGCAGTGTCATTATCCGAAACAAGGCTGATACTGTCGAATATTATCCCGTCAAATCTGCTGAGATCAGGCAGCTCGTATATGTTCTTCTCTCCATTGGCATAGTCCTTGAAATAAAAGGATATGGAGATCATTGATGCAAACACCGCAACATTGTATCCGTATTTATTGCATTGACTGAAGATACCCTCTGCAAGTCTCTGTGCGTGATATGATTCAGGCACTGCGGTAATAAAGCATATATTCTTTCTGCCGCTCATGATGATCCCTCCCTTGAACGAACGATCGGTCTTACATATCTATTATACCATTCCGACGGAGAAAAATCAATATCCGACGGATCATGACCCGCTCCCCCAAAGGAAACAGCCGATACCATGTCGTATCGGCTGTTTCCGTGTGTAATGTGGTATTATGGATCAGGCTTCGGGAAGTGAATCTATCACGTCAGCGTCGAGCATCTGTATCGAGAGCGCGTCGCGCGATGTGAGACCGTCGCCGTTGTTGTAGACGTCAGCATTGCGCAGACCCTTCTCGGTGAGCTTGAATTTGTCTTTGTTTCCGATGTACTGGAGTATCGCCACTGCGTCCGCAACCGTGACCTTGCCGTCGCAGTTTGCGTCGCCCCAGAGTACATCCTCCTCGGGAACGGCAGTGGTGGTCGTGGTCGCTGCTGCGGTAGTGGTCGTTGTTGTAGTAGTAGATGTAGTTCGCGGACTCGTTATCGCCGCCGTTAGTGCCGAGCGTTACCTTCTCGCCCGTCTTTGCGGTAGTCCTGAACAGCTCGAGCTCCACGTCATTCGATGTCGTAACTGCTGAGCCTGTGTCAGTCCAAGCCTTGAGCCAGTCGAGTCTGTCCATAACGCGCTTGTCGACTGCGGCATATATTGCGATATCCGCGCCCGCCTTGAACTCCGCGAGCGCCTGCGTATAAAGCTTAGAGTCGCAGGCTGTGCGGATAGCCTCTGCATTTGCGAGCTCCGCTGGAGCCGAAACAACGGTGATGTCGCGGTCGCCGTAAGCTGCCGCGCCCGCTGTCAGACTGTCGCATATCGACCAGTCGGAAGCGTTCTCCGTGTCGTTGACTGTGAGCTCCTTTATGAGCTTGCCGCTGAGCGGCTCGGGCTCGCTGACAACGATGGTCTGAGATGTGCCTGCGCCGAAGTCGCCGTCAACAGTGAAGTTGTCGATGTAGAGCGACGATGAGAGTGCGCCGTTTGCCTTGAACTCGACGCGGTTGTCGCCCTGCTTGAGAGTTATCTTCTGCTCGACCGTTTTCCAGTTCGAGTAGCCGTTGGTGTTGCTGAGTTTAAGCGTCGTGACCTTGATGTTGTTCACATAGAGGTCGACGTTGTTGATGTCGGACGTATTGGAGTAGCGCAGCTTCAGCGTGAAGTCGCCTGCCTTGCCCGTACGGACGGTGTCCTTAGCCATGGCGTTGCCGTTCTTGCCGAATTTGAGGAAGCCCTGTCCCTGTACGTTATTGACGCCGCTTCCGCAGGCATTTCCTACGTAGCCCTCGCAGTTCTTGAGGTCGAAGAACTCGCCCTCATACTGGCGTGTACCTGTATAGGGAGCGGGAGGAGTTATCGGCTGTACCTTCTTCGCGGGTGTATTCGTGAGCCTGTTCGTCTCGCTGCCCGCGCACTTTATGGAGATGTCAACGGGTCCGTTGTGCTTGACCGTGAGGGTGTATGTGCCGTTGGAGTAGCTCTCGCTTATCTGCGACTTTGTCTGATTGCGTCCTGTGTCCTTCGCGGTATAGGTAGGCTGTGAATTGCAGCCGTTCACCTTGAAGGTGTCGGTCTTCAGCGTCGTCTGAGCCTTGTTGTCGAAGTTGTTGGTGTGAATGTCGATGTGGTCGGGATATTCGGTGATGAGAGCGTTGCCGTAAGCGTTGAAGTTCACGTCCATGCTCTTGCAGGTGTTGTATTTGAGGTCGAACACGCCGCCGCAGTTCTTGCCCGTCTTGTTGGGATTGTAGGTCACCCACGAATTGTTGTAGTTCGCGACGTAGCAATTGCCTGTATACAGTGCGGGGAAGACCTTGTTGAGCTCGTCCTGCTTCGCGGAGATGCTGCTCCAGCGCGAGCCGAGCTGTGACTGCTTGAGCTGGTACTTGAACGACTTCGCAACGTCGTCTCTGAGAGCGTAGACAGTGGGTATAGTGGGATAGCGTCCTGTGGATTTGTAGAGGTTGTTGTTGTAGCGGAGGTTGCCGTCTCCGGGCATACGGTACAGACCTTCAAAGAGGGTGGGATAGGTGCTGTACTTGTTGTGGTCGTCGCCCGTGTTCACGTCATGGATAACGACGTACTGAGTGCGGTCGATGACCTCCTGCCTCGAGGGGATACGCACTGTTCCGTCGATGACCTTACGGAAGAAAGCGAGCGTGGAATCGTAGTAGATGTCCTTCGTCTCCCAGCCGCGGCAGCGGTAGCCCTCGCCGTCGTTGTAGCCTGTCTCGCGGAAGTCGTCCTGCCATACGAGCTCGGGACCGTCAATGACAGTCGCGCCGTTGAGCACCATGCGCTCCATATGTATCGGCATACCCGTTATCTGACGGTAGTAGTTCTTCGAGAACTGTACCTTGCCGCTGTCGTCGCAGTCCGTCCAGCCTGTTTCGTCGTAGCGCACGCCCCAGCTTCCGCAGTAGCCTGCAAGATAGAAGCCGAGCACCTCGCTCTCGACGTCCTCGATGAAGCTTCCCTGCGTGTACTTTTCCTCGAGTTGGAGGTTCTGACCGTACTTCTCGCAAGCCTCGCGCCACTGAGCGTTTGTCTTGAGCATGGCTATCGGGTTGAGCGGCGCAGACCACTGGTTAGCGCACCAGTTGATGTTGAGGTAGCCGCCGTACTTGTTGCAGAGCTTGAGCAGATGGGCGAAGTGCTGATACCTCTGCTGGAAGGTGCAGGGGTGGTCGGCTTGGTCAAAACCCCAGAACTGCTCTGAGTAGTTGAAGCCGATGAATCCCGGATAGTCGCGGAAAAACTCGGCGTAGATAGTGTTCTCGTAGTCCTCGTCGGCGTGCTGGACATAGAGGTCCTTGTTCGGCGAGTTCACGATGTTGTAGCTGTTGTCATAGTCGGGGAAGTGGCACTGTCCGCCGCTGGCGGGCTGTATCATGCAGTATACGCCCTCGTCCGAGCACGTTTTCAGCCACGATTTCGCGCACTCGTAGCCGTTCTGCACGAGTCCCCACTTGTGGTCGTGCCAGTAGATGGATAGCGAGATGTTGAATACGCAGTAGGGACGTATGTCCTCAGGTATGGACTGTATGACCTTTGCGG
>JAUMVH010000011.1 GCA_030530245.1 Ruminococcus sp. | reverse complement strand
TAGTGATTTTCGAGAGTCTGGCAAACTTCCTTGAACTGAGCGAAAGCCTCAGGGAAGGTCTCAGCCATCTGCTGGATGGGCATAGGAGTACGAACGCCTGCAACAACGTCCTCGCCCTGTGCGTTTGTGAGGAACTCGCCCATGAGCTTCTTCTCGCCTGTAGCGGGGTCACGGGTGAACGCAACGCCTGTACCGCAGTCGTCGCCCATGTTACCGAATGCCATTGACTGAACGTTAACAGCAGTTCCCCAAGAGAACGGGATATCGTTGTCACGTCTGTAAACATTAGCACGGGGGTTGTCCCATGAACGGAAAACAGCCTTGATAGCGCCGATGAGCTGCTCCTTGGGATCGTCGGGGAAGTCAGCACCGATCTTAGCCTTGTACTCAGCCTTGAACTGTCCTGCGAGCTCCTTGAGGTCGTCAGCGTTGAGCTCTACGTCCTGAGTAACGCCCTTCTTAGCCTTCATCTCGTCGATGAGCTCCTCGAAGTACTTCTTGCCGACTTCCATAACAACGTCGGAGTACATCTGGATGAATCTTCTGTAGCAGTCCCAAGCCCATCTGGGGTTGTTGGACTTTTCAGCGATTGTATTTACAACAGTCTCGTTGAGACCGAGGTTGAGGATGGTGTCCATCATACCGGGCATGGAAGCACGTGCACCTGAACGAACGGAAACGAGGAGCGGGTTCTCCTTATCGCCGAACTTCTTGCCTGTGATACCTTCCATCTTAACGATGTACTCGTTGATCTCTGCCATGATCTCGTCAGAGATACCGCCGTCCTCGTAGTACTGTGTGCAGGCCTCAGTAGTGATCGTGAAGCCCTGGGGAACGGGGAGACCGATGTTTGTCATCTCAGCGAGGTTAGCGCCCTTACCGCCGAGAAGCTCTCTCATGTTGGCATTACCTTCTGAGAAAAGGTAGCAATATTTTGTTGCCATGGGAATATACCTCCAGTTTTAAACTTTATTCGGACAGGGGCACACCGAAGCACGCCCATTCCGACTTAGATATATTATACCATAAAATGTAAGAAAAAGCCATATAGAATAAGCTAAAAAATCTCGGTTGATTTTGTTACACATTGCACAAAAAATGTGAAAAGAAATAATCATTGTAAAATATGTTGTGATTTAGCCGTTAGCTATAGGTGTTCGCTTCGCTCGCATTTTTAATATCATCGCCGCAAGGCGATACCGCGAGCTAATGGCTAAAGGCTAACGGCTCAAATCCCACATCTTGCCTTTTCGGGAAATCTGTGCTATAATCATATTTGCAGTCCTGTTTACGGGACAAAAAGGAGATGTAAGATATGACCGATATAATCCTGATAATACTGTGCGCGGTGATAATAGTCCTGCTGATAGTGATACTGGTAAAGCAGATGTCATCAGAGGGCAGCGACAAGGGCGCAGAGCTCGAAAAATCGCTGCGTGAGGGGCTCTCAGCCTCCCGCCGCGAGATGACCACCGAGCTCAACGGCGGTATGCAGACCTTCAGCCGCCTGCTCACCGACAACCAGAATCAGGCGTCGGAGGCTCAGCTCCGCCAGCTCACGAACCTCGAGAACCGCTTCAAGACGCTCGAATCCACCAACAACGAGAAGCTCGAGAGTATGCGCCTGACGATGATGCGCCAGCTGACCTCGATACAGGAGGAGAATCAGAAAAAGCTCGACGTGATACAGAACACGGTCAACGAAAAGCTCGAAACGCAGCTGCAAAAGTCGTTCAAGCTCGTCAGCGAACGGCTCGAGAAGGTGTACGAGAGCCTCGGCGAGATGCAGAGCATAGCCTCGGGCGTCGGAGACCTCAAGAAGGTGCTCTCGAACGTCAAGACCCGCGGCATTCTCGGCGAGATACAGCTCGGGAGCATACTCGAGGAGATACTCGCGCCCGAGCTCTACGAGACGGAGGTCGCGACCGTCCCAAACAGCCGCGAGCACGTCGAATTCGCGGTGAAGCTCCCGGGAGCGGCTGACGGCACGAGCATATACCTCCCGATAGACTCGAAGTTCCCGGGCGATACATACGCGGCATTGCAGGAAGCCTACGAATCGGGCGAAAAGGAGCGCATCGACGCGGCGAAGAAGAACCTCGTCTCCGTGATAAAGAAGTGCGCGGGCGATATCCGCTCAAAGTACGTATCACCGCCGCATACGACCAATTTCGGCATTATGTTCCTGCCGTTCGAGGGCCTGTACGCCGAGGCGGTAAACCTCGGGCTCGTGGAGACGCTCCAGCGCGAGTACAGCGTGAGCATAACGGGACCGTCGACGATGGCGGCTATGCTGAATTCGCTGCAAATGGGCTTCCGCACGCTCGCGATACAGAAGCGCAGCAACGAGGTGTGGGAGATACTGGGCTCGGTGAAGAAGGAGTTCGGCAACTTCTCCGAGGCGCTCGAAAAGACGCAGAAGCACATTCGTCAGGTCGACGACGACCTCGAGAAGCTCATCGGCACGCGTACCCGTCAGATAAACCGCAGCCTCAGCAAGGTCGAGCTCCCGAGCGGGGGAGACGACACGCCGAGTCTGCTTGGAACGGAATAATAAAAAAGGCGCACGTCAGGTTGCTTCCCTTAGCGGAAAAAGCGGGCTACCGTGCCGTGAACTAAAGGTTCATACATGCTAGCTGCGAATCCGCCAGAGGGGCTCCCCTCTGCGCCTTTTTTATTTAGTGAATAGTGAATAGTGAACAGTGAATAGAAATGTATCGCCTTCGGCGATGTTTTCAAATTTGCGCCGCAGGCGCACCTCAACTATTCACTTTTCGTTCTTCACTATTCACTATTCACTGAAAAACCGCGCTAAAGCTTCTTTAGCGCGGTTTTGTTTCAGTTCATTGTCACGATGAAGCAAACGCTCTTGCCCTCGGCGTTGTCGACGAAGAGCTTGAACTTATGCTTGTCGATGATGGATTTCGCGATGGCGAGTCCGAGACCGTAGCCGCCCGTAGCTCTGTTTCGCGAGGCGTCGCTGCGGAAGAAGCGCTCGAAGACCTTATCCTTCTCCGACTCCTTGAGACCCGTTCCCGTGTTGTAAACGGAGAAGCGTATCTTTCCGCCGTCATTGGTCAGCGACACGCGCACCGTGCCTTGATCCTTGGAGTATTTCAGCGCGTTGTCGATGAAGATAGCCGCCATCTGCTTGATGTGCTGCTCGCTGCCCGATATTCTTATGCCGTCCTCGATGTTGAGCACGAAGTTCTTGCCCGCGTCGAATGCACGGCACTCGAACGGCAGCGCGGTATTCGTGATAGCCTTGCTGAGGTCGAATTCCGCCGCCACGAAGTTCGAGTTGTTCTCGAGCCTTGTGAGGTTGAGCAGGTCGTTGACGAGCACGTTCATTCTGTCGGCTTGGTCCTGAATGTAGGTCAGCCACTTGTTCTCGCCTATCTCGCCCGCGAGGACGTCGGCGTTCGCGGAGATGACCGTCAGCGGCGTTTTGAGCTCGTGGCTCGCGTCGGAGACGAACTGCTTCTGCTTGTCGAACGCGACCTGTATCGGGCGGACGATGAGTCCGCTGAGGAAGTAGGCGGCTGCCGAGAGAATGACGATGCTGATGAGTCCGACGATGACCGTCGTGCGCTTGAGCTTGTTCATCATATCTATCTCGGCGCTCTTGTCGGTGAAGACCATGAGCGTGCCGTTGTCCTTTTTCTCGGTGCAGAACTGGTAGCTGTTTGCCATGCCCGAGTCTGCCTTCTTGCTGAGTATCTCGGTTATGTACTGCTGAGCGACCGCGTCGGACATCTCGTCGTTATTCTGTATCCCGACGAGCTTGCCCTCCTCGTCAGCCATGATGATGAAGAAGTCGATGGAGCCGAGCGAGCGCGGCACGCTGCCCCTGTCGTACTCATCGCCGCGCATCATCGGCTCGCGCTGAGTTGCGGCAGAGGTGACGGTAGCCGAAGCCGCAGCAGCGGTAGTGGTCGTCTGCGTCGAGTCTGCATTATTAATTATAGTATACCCGTCGAGCACAGGCACGAACTCCGTATCCGCCATGCCGAAGACGGCGCCGTTGGGATTCCAGTAGCTGTTGCCGTTGTTGTCGTCATCATCGTCATCGCCGCCGTTGTCGCCGCCTTCACCGCCGTACATCCACCACGGGGGAGGAGTCCACGGGTTCCACGGGCCCCACGGTCCCCAAATAGGCTGACCGCCGTTCCAATCTCCCTGCTGGGTAGTCTCGGGCGGCTGAGTCTGAGGCGGCTGGGTCTGCACCTCGGTGCGCCGCGGCTCGGTAGTCACGGGCGGCTTGATATCGGTCGCACGTGTGGTCTGCGGTCTTGTCTGCTGAGTCTCGGGAGCGCGCGTCGTCTGCGGCTTGGGAGGCTGAGTTTCGGGCGCGGCAGTAGTCTGCGCGGGCTCTGTCCTCACCTCGGTGGACTGAGCAGTTGTTGTCGTTGTCTCTTCGGTAGTTCTGACCTCTGTAGTAGTCGCCTCGGTCTCCGTAGTCGGAGCGTCGGACGGCTTTTCAGACGGCTTCGACGGCGGCTCCGTGCGCGGGAAGTCGTCAAATTTCTGCCAGTTCTCGTCGTCGGGGCGTTCGATGAAGAATTGCTTCGATACGCCGTCGTACTCGACGCCTGCCGCGACCTGTTCGAGGACTATCTTGGTCTGGTGCTCCATAACGGTGTCCATGATGATGTTGATGGAGCCGAGCACGGCAATGAATATGGCGAGGAGTATGGAAGTGATTATTCCGAAGAATTTAAGCTGTACCTTTCTGAACAAAGGCATACACCTCCGTAAAATGTCGTAATGTCGTTATTTCTCGGTCGCTTCGATGGAGTAGCCGATACTGCGGGCGGTCTTTATCTGCGCGGGAGCGGAAATGACGTTCAGCTTCTTGCGCAGGAACGAGATATAGACCTCGATGTTGTTGTAGTCGACGTCGCTCTCGTAGCCCCATATCTTCTCGATTATGCGCTCCTTGGTGAGTATCTGCTTGGGGTTTGCGATGAGGAGCTCGATTATCTGATACTCCTTGAGGCTTAGCTTGACGTCGTTGCCGCCGTAGCTGATGGAGCAGGTGTTCTTGTGGAGCTGCAAGCCGTTGAAGTCGAGGCGGTTGTCGTCCTGTATCTCGCCCTTTCTGCGGGTGAGGGCGCGCACTCTCGCAAGCAGCTCGCCCGTGACGAACGGCTTTGTGAGGTAGTCGTCCGCGCCGCAGTCGAGCCCGTTTATCTTGTCGTCTATCTCGCTCCGAGCGGTCAGCAGGAGCACGGGCGTGCTTATCTTTTCCGCTCTCAGGTTTTGCAGGACATCGAGCCCGTTCATGCCCGGGAGCATGATATCGAGGATTATGCAGTCGTAGACGCCCGTCATGGCGTTGTCGAGCCCGTCTATCCCGTTGTATACCGTATCCACTGAGTAAAGGTTGCGCTTTAGTATCTCGCTGAGCGCGTCGGCGAGCTGTATCTCGTCTTCCACAACGAGCAGTTTCATATGGATTACCCCCTTTGCGGACAGCCTGTACTGTCCCTGCATACTATTATAGCACAAATTCTTTAAATAAGCTTAAAAGCGCAAAAGTTAAATAGTTTGATTTGGAAAAAATAAAAGGCGGTTTTTGTGCAAAACTCCAGTTTTGCCCGAAAAGGATAAACAAATGTTGACTAAGTTTAAGATTTATGCTAAACTAATTGAGTGAAGACACGCGCCTGTATAGAGATATGGCGCGCGTGACAGAATTACTATGGCGGCTTTAGCACTGCCGCATTGGGGAAGGGGCGTTGATAATGCTGTCACCACAGGAACGTGAACGCAAAAAGGGAGTGTTCGCAAAGGCACTCCGTTCGGGCGGAAGCGCCGAAACAAGCAGATATCTGGACCTGTACGCGACTTTCAGTCAGCTCGGCTATACCCGTGATCTCGCCGAGGAATATGCAGACGTATTCGTGAACGACCAGAAGAAGCCGCTCGCGGAGGATATATTGCAGACGGCGGAGCTCTTCGACAGGATCCGCGATTATGGCAGCGCCGAGTTCTACCTCGAAATGCTCAAGGACAAGAAGCTCAGCAACGAAGACAAGTTCATCTACTGCATACAGATGCTCAAAAACAAGAGCAAGCAGGGGCATTGGCGCGACGCCGTCGACTTCCGCACGGAGAATATCAACTTCATGCAGAATTACTCGGGCAAGGTCGGTATGAAGCAGCTTGCGGATATGTATATCGCGCTCGCGCTCGTTGACTGCGCGTCGAAGAAGTATATGCAGGCTTTCAAGCTGCTGATGGGCTTCGGCTATAAGCCGCAGGGCAGGAACGACGTGAAGCTCCTCGAGATACTCATCACGGGCATATACATCTGCTCGAAGACGGGCAATCAGGAAAGCATCGACAATGCCGTCGAGAACGCTCACGGAGCGATGAAGCTCTGCACCGAGTACGAGCACCCGTGGCTGAAGTCCTACTACGAGAAGCGTATCGAGGACGCGGCGCAGGGTACGATATAAGTTAGAATAATATTGCAGGAGCCGTATGGCTCCTGCTTTTGCTTTATTTAAGCTAAGACGAAAAAAATCGAAAATTTTTCCACAGTCCGAGATGATTATATGATATAACTTTTGAGCATCTGTGAGTCTCACTGTACTGCGATAAAGCACACAAAAATGAACACCGCCGCATTGAGATATTTCAGACTCGCACGAAATTCGGCTGTATTTAGCCGATACAGCACTATCAATCACATATTTAACCAGTACATAATTAGTATAATTTTGTGCGTATGAACGAAATTTGGACTTGATAAAATATAATTGATATTAACCTAATGTTAAAGTATATGATTCATCATTTAATCGCAATTTTGTGCTAAAAATGAGCAATATTATAGGTTGATTATCTTGCGGGATTATTTTATAATACAAGTGTCGGTACCGAAAAACTGCTAAAAACAGGGCTTCGGTCGACAGCACAATATGAATTATTATTGTGTCCTGTGATCAACGGCAAATACATTTCAATCTGCTTTTCGGTTTAAACTCCGCCGAATCTTGGTCTCACCACTACGTCTTTGCAAACATCGGGGCAGGTAAGCTGTTTATTAAACATTAATGCCTATAATATGTTTAATCGCCTAAACTCAGCTTCATTTGGTTTACACGCTGTGAACTCTACCCACTACAGCAGTTGGATGTATGGATACTTCGGATTGTATCTGCCGTAGTCGGAAATGCGTATAGAGGGTGCGCTTTTCTGACGCTGAGAGACGTTCTTCACTGACTTTTGAGAGGGTGTCGGTGAAGAGCGTCTTTTCTCTTTGTGCTCGTGCGCCCTGACGGGCGCGTTTTTGCGTTAAGATGTAACGAGTGATTTTGCCGCGCGGAAAATAGTTCCGCTTCAGAACGATTTGTGCGCGAGATACGGGGTTCGGGGAGTGCGCTCCCCGACGGGGTCTGGGGCAGCGCCCCAGCAGAATCCAAGGACAGCGTCCTTGGCGGTTCAAGGGCAGAGCCCTTGCCAATCTGAGAATAATATGTTATAATGTAAGCAGTATTTTCAAGGAGAGATTTGATGAGTATTTTTGACGTGTTCGACCGCATTTCCGCCAATTCGACGGCGGTAAGAGGTAAAATAGAGTATGTGATAGCGGGTCTCGGCAACCCGGGGCTCGAGTACGAGGGGAGCCGCCATAACGCGGGCTTCTTCACGATAGATACGCTCGCGGAGCAGCTCGGCGAGAAGATAGACCGCCTGCGCTTCAAGGGCAAGACCGCGGAGGTCACCATCGGGGACAAGCGCTGCCTGCTGCTCAAGCCCACGACCTATATGAACAACAGCGGCGAGTCCATTGTGCAGGCGCTCGAATTCTACAAGATAGACGCCGCGAACCTCATCGTCATTTACGACGACATCTCCCTCGAGCCGGGCAAGCTCCGTATCCGCAGGAAGGGCAGCCACGGCGGTCACAACGGCATGAGGAGCATAATCGAGCTCACGGGCAGGGACGACTTCCCGCGCGTGAAAATGGGCGTCGGCAAGAAGCCGCACCCCGACTACGACCTCGCGAAGTGGGTGCTCGGCAAGTTCGGCAAGGAGGACGCGGCGAAGCTGAAGGAAGCCGCCGACAACGCCTGCGAGTGCATAAAGCTGATGGTGCAGGGCAAGACGGACGAGGCGATGAACAAATATAATTCGTAATGCGTAATTATCGGTGTTCGCCTTACGGCGAACTATTCAGAAAAGTCAGCGAAGCTGACACCGCAATTACGAATTATGAATTACGCATTAATCAGTTGGTGTGGTATGAAGATTTTCAAGGATTTATTTGCCGAGCTCTCGGGCTATAAGAGCGTTCGGGAAGCGATAGAAAAAAACATCTCACCCGTCTCCGTGACGGGTCTTTCGCATATACACAGGGCGCAGCTGATAAACGCCGTAAACACGGGGAAAATCGACCTCGTGATAACGGGCAGCGAGGCTGAGGCGAAAAAGCTCTGCGACGACATAAACATGATGTCGGGCAGCGAGAGCGCGGTGCTGTTCCCGTCGAAGGAGCTCGTCTTCACGCCCGTCGACAGCGCCAACCGTGAGTACGAGTATATGCGCGTATCGGCGCTCGCGAGGGCAGTGAGCGGGAACTGCCGCGTGATATGCGCGAGCATAGAAGCCGTAATGCAGCCCGTTATCCCCGTCGGAGTCCTCATCGCGGCAGGGATAGAGCTCGCAGCGGGGCAGGAGATAGACCGCGACAAGCTCTGCCTCTCGCTCACTCGGAGCGGCTACCAGCGGAGCGAAAAGGTCGAGGGAGCCTCGCAGTTCTCGGTGCGCGGCGACATCATCGACATCTTCCCCGTGCAGGCTGACAAGCCGATACGTATCGAGCTGTGGGGCGACGAGATAGAGAGCATATCCGAGTTCGAGACCGACACCCAGCGCCGCTCGGACGTACGGCTCGAAAAGGCGGAGATATCCCCCGCAGGAGAGATCCTCTACGACGGCGCGGAGCTCGCGGACAAGATAGAGGAGCTCTGCAAGAAGGCTCGCGGCAAGCGCATGGAGCTCATACGCGAGCACCTCGGCGCGGACGTCCGCAGGCTGAGGGCGGGGGAGATACTCGCCCACGGAATGAAGTATTACCCGCTCGTTTACGGCGAGCCCTCGACGGTTTTCGACTACGTTGACGGAACGGTGATGTTCAGCGACTACTCAAATGTTATGGACACCGCCGCGGGCATAACCACCCGCTACAACGAGGATATAAAGGTGCTCATGGAGGACGGACAGCTCTGCAAGGGGCTCGACGGCTACTGCCTTGAGCTCGCGAGGATACAGCTTCTCGCGGAGAAGAAGGTCTGCCTGTACATGAGCAATTTCGTGCAGAGCGGCGAGCGCATCGACTTCCGCCGACTTGTCAGCTTCGAGGCAATGCAGACGGCTTTCTGGGGCGGCGAGCTCAAGCAGCTCATCGAGGACGTTACCGACTACAAGGTGCGCAAGTACCGCATATTGCTCTGTGCGGGCAGCGAGAAGACGCTCCCCATAATCAGGCAGGACCTCGAGGACGCGGGAATACCCTGCGATATCGCGTCGGACGACCTTGAGCTTCGCGCGGGACGCGTGGCGCTGATGTCGGGCAGCCTCAGCAGCGGCTTCGAGTACCCCGAAAACAGGACAGTCCTCATCACGCAGGGGCGCGCGATGGATTCCGTCCGCAAGCGCAGGTCCCGCAAAAAGAACAAGGCGGAGGAGATACGCAGCCTTGCTGACATCACCGAGGGCGACCTTGTAGTACACAGCGCCCACGGTATCGGGCGATTCATCGGTATCCGCAAGCTCGAATTCGACGGCGTGGTCAAGGACTACATCACCATACAGTACGCTGGCACGGACAAGCTCTACATACCCGTAACGCAGCTCGATATGGTGTCGAAGTACATCGGTCCGCGCGACGACAGCGGCGTGAAGCTGAACAAGCTCAGCTCGGGCGAGTGGCAGCGCACCCGCAGCAACGTCAAGCGCGCGGTCAAGGACATGGCGCACGAGCTAATCGCGCTCTACGCCAAGCGTGAGAAGAGCGAGGGCTTCGCGTTCTATCCCGACGACGAGATACAGCACGACTTCGAGGAGCGCTTCCCCTACGTCGAGACGGAGGACCAGCTCACTGCTATCGCCGAGATAAAGGCAGATATGGAGCGTATCCGCCCGATGGAGCGCCTGCTCTGCGGAGATGTCGGCTTCGGCAAGACCGAGGTGGCGTTCCGCGCGGCGATGAAGTGCATACTCGCGGGCAAGCAGTGCGCTCTGCTCGCACCGACGACCGTCCTCGCGTACCAGCACTATCAGACGGCTCTGCGCCGATTCGAGCACTTCCCCGTGAACGTGGAGCTGCTCAGCCGCTACCGCTCGCCGAAGCAGCAGGCGGAGATCGTGAAGAAGCTCTCGCAGGGACGCATAGACCTGCTCATCGGCACCCACAAGATAATACAGAAGAGCGTGAAGTTCAAGGACCTCGGGCTCGCGATAATCGACGAGGAGCAGCGCTTCGGCGTGGCTCACAAGGAGAAGTTCAAGGAGAGCTTCACGGGCGTGGACGTGCTCATGCTGTCCGCGACACCTATCCCGCGAACGCTGAATATGGCGATGAGCGGCATACGCGATATGTCCGTCCTCGAGGAGCCTCCGCAGGACAGATACCCCGTGCAGACCTACGTCATCGAGTACAACGTCGGCACGGTCGTACAGGCGATAACCCGTGAGCTCAGACGCGGCGGACAGGTCTACTATATCCACAACCGCGTGGAGAGCATACTCGGCTGCGCGGACAGGCTCCAATCGCTGCTGCCCGAGGCGCGTATCGCCGTGGCGCACGGTCAGATGAGCGAGGACGAGATGAGCGACATATGGGAGCAGCTCGTCGAGCACGAGATAGACATACTCGTCTGCACTACCATAATCGAGACGGGCGTGGACGTGCCGAACGTGAACACGCTCATTATCGAGGACTCCGACCGCTTCGGACTCTCGCAGCTTTATCAGCTCCGCGGACGCGTCGGACGCTCGAACCGCCGCGGCTACGCGTACTTCACCTACCGCCGCGACAAGGTGCTCACCGAGATAGCCGCCAAGCGCCTCAACGCCATGCGCGAGTTCACGCAGTTCGGCAGCGGATTCCGCATAGCCCTGCGCGACCTCGAGATACGCGGCGCGGGAAGCATACTCGGCGGCAGTCAGCACGGACACATGGAGGCTGTCGGCTACGATATGTATTTGCAGCTGCTCTCGGAAGCCATCGCCGAGGAGAAGGGCGAGCAGCCCGAGAAGGTGCCCGAGTGCCTCGTGGACATACAGATAGACGCGCATATCCCCGAGGAGTACATCACCAGCCTCAATCAGCGTATCGACCTCTACAAGAAGATAATGCACGTCACCCGCGACGAGGACAAGCTCGACCTCATCGACGAGCTCATCGACCGCTACGGCGAGCCGCCGAAGTCGGTGGTGGGGCTCATCGAGGTCTCGCTCCTGCGCAACAAGGCGGCACACCTCGGAATCACGGAGATATCGCAGAAGAACGCGCAGATGTACTTCTACACCGAATATCTCACGATAGAGCAGATACAGGCGATGTCCGCGGCATACAAGGGCAGGATAACCTTCAACGGCTCGGGAAAGTCCTATGTTTCGGTAAAGATAGACCCGAAGAAGCGTCCCTTCGATATGATGAAGGAGGTCGTGGGTATAATCGGAGCGGCAGCGGACAAAAACTGTTGAATATGCTTTGTTTTGGCGTTTAAATGTTTGTTAACATTGTGCAAACTGCCACTTTACAACGATTTGCTTTTATGTTAGAATGTTTGTATAAAAATAAGTGCGCATTCTTCTATTTATCCCCGCTTATACGCACGTAAGTAAGGAGTTTTTTATTATGAAGATGAACAAGGTCCTCGCAGCTATGGCTGCATCAGTCGTTGCAGCGTCTGCTTTCTGCGCGATGAGCGTTACATCGCTGGCTGCCGAGAGAGACGTTAAGTACACGGATTCGGGCAATTCCGCTGGTACTTCCGACGACGGCACTCTCCTCAGAGCGAATATCCTCAACGAGTGGGCTTCACCCGCCGTTTCGGATATCCCCACCGAGGACAATGACAATCCCTACACAAGCTATGTTAAGGTAACATTTGAGGTTTCGGGCATCGGCTCCGACTCAAAGGTAAAGTCCGAGGGCGCTGAGACCGATAAGGATCTCGAGGCTTTCCTCTGCGGCGGTATCGGCGGTTACAGCCGTCACATGAATGAGTATCAGGGCGGTAAGATCCCCGCTGACGAGATCGTTAAGATCAATGGCGACGGCGAGTACACAGTAGAGTGGAAGTTCGACGAGCCCTCTGCTACAGCTCAGATCCTCTATGTTCAGACAAATATCCCGATCTTCGAGTACGGCGGAGACCTCGCTGCTACTTCTGCTAAGATCACTATCAAGAGCGTAAAGACTGACGATGGCGTTGAGGCTCCCACAACAACAACTGAGGCTGCTACTACAACAACTTCGGGCACAGGTACAGCTACAACAACAGCTACCAAGAAGGGCGAGGCTTCTGCTCAGACAGGTGACGCCGGCGCTGCTGTTGCAGTTGCTGCACTCGGTCTTGCTGCTGCTACAGCTTTCGCAGTAAGAAAGAAGGACTAATTTAGTCTGACCAAACCTATAAGAGTAATGCCCTCTGCTTGCAGGGGGCATTTCTGATAGAAAGGAGATAATCAGCATGGAATACAAAAGGATACTGGCGAGCGCTCTGACGCTGACACTTGCGGCTGCTGTCGCGGGCTGCGGCGATAAGGGCTCATCGTCCGAGAGCTCCGAGGCGACGACGGCTTCGACCGAGCCCTCCACTGTGGAGGCTACCGAGGCTACTACGGAGGAGCTCGAGCCGCCCAAGCCCGTTGAGGCTTCCGACCCCAACGCCATCACCTTCGACGACGGCGACTTCTCGTTCGCTTCCCCCAAGACGACCGACGACGACTCCGCGCAGGGCACTCTCGAGGTGGTAGAGGTGCAGGGCAACAAGATGCTCCGCTTCACCGACGACGGAAACAACCACGCAAACGGCACGGTACAGAAGATACAGATAGACGCAGTAAAGCTCCTCAGCCATGAGAACGTGGCGAAGGTGCGCTCTATCCAGTTCGACGTTTACGCCGATGCTACGGCTTCCGACTTCAAGAACGACGACGGCGAGCTGCTCAAGGCTCCCGGCTGGATAGGCGGAGGCGGCGGAGCTAACGTCGCGGGCGACAAGTGGTACCAGTTCGGCGAATGGAGCGGCGGCGAGTACAACTTCGAGATGTCGGGCGCAGCTCATGCCGAGTTCAAGTTCGTGCTCGCGGCGGGCGGACAGTGCTGGGACGAGACAATGGAAGAGGCTGTCTTCCTCATCATGAGGTGGGGAGCTCAGAACGAGGGCAATATGTACGTCGACAACATCGTCTTCTACGACGAAAATGGCGATTCGCTCCCGATAGAGAAGACAGTAGATGAAGCTCTTGCTGCGGCAGATCAGGCAGAGGCAGAGGCTCGTGCAGAGTTGGAAGCGGCGTTATCAGGAGAACAGGAAGCAGCGGTAGACAAGGCAGTCGATGACGGTATCGCAGCAGCCGAGGAGGCTCTTGCGGAGGCTCAGTCGAAGGCTGACGAGGCTATTGCCGAGGCTTCGAGCATGATAGCTGCTCAGCAGTAAAAATATCGCAGGTCAGGGACATTTCCTGACCTGTTTTTTTATTGTTCGGAGATATAACTCAGAAGTAGGGGACGCCGCCCTCGGCGTCCCGACCATACACAAAAAGGCGCTCCGAAAGGGTGTCCCTTTAGCCGATTCGCAGGTTACCGATTATGTGCCGTAGGTTTACGGCTCGGTAGCCCGCATTTTCCGCTAAGGGTAGCACGCGAAGAGCGCCTTTCATTATGCGTTTTTAGCCGAGAACGACCCTTATCTCGTTCGTATCGGCGAGCTTGTCCGCGGGGACGTAGCTGCCGTCGAGCTTCGTGCCGTTGAGGTAAAGCTCCTTGACGCCCGACTGAACGTGCGCGGAGTTGTCAACAGTGATGTTGAGCTTCTTGCCGCGGAAGTTCTTCTTTATCTTGAAGCCGACCCATGAAGCGGGGATAGACGGAGCTATCGCGAGTCCGCCGAGGTCGGGACGCATACCGCAGATACCCTCCACACAGCCGACCATGACCGTCGAAGCAGTACCCGTGAGCCAGTGCACGTGAGCGCGTCCCTCATAGGGAGAAGCCTTCGACTCGGTGAACTGACCGTGAACATACGGCTCCATGACGCGTATCTCAGCCTTGTCGTTCATAGCGGCAGGGGAGCTCTCGAGGAAGTACTCGAACGCGCGGTCGCCGTGACCGAGGAGAGCCTCCGCGAGTATCAGCCAGCCCTGCGACTGCGAGAAGATACCGCCGTTCTCCTTTGTATCGAGGTTGAACACCTGCATGAGCGCGCCGCTGAAGTGGTGGTACTTGTAGGGCGGCTCGAGGAGCTTGGCTCCGTAGGGGGTGTTGAGTATATCGTGAACGCTGTTCATAGCCTTTTCAGCCTGCTCATCTGAAGCAAAGCGCGAGATCACCGACCAGCTCTGCGGGTTGAGCCACATATTTGCCTCGGGGTCCTTTTTTGCTCCAACGACAACGCCGTTGTCGCGGATACCGCGGATGAAGCGATCCTCGTCCCAGCACTTCTCAAGCGCGTCGCCGAGCTTCTTCTGAACGCCCGAGATGTAGTCGACGTACTCGTTATCGCCGCGTGAAACAGCCATATCCTTGATGACCGTCATTGCGTAGTAGAGCTGGAAGGCAACGAATGTGGACTCGCCCTGTGCACCGAGACGTAGGCAGTCGTTCCAGTCAGCGTGGAGACCTGCGGGCATATCGTGGCTTCCGAGGCGCTCGAGCGAGAAGCGTATCGCGTTCTTGAGGTGCTCGTAGACTGTAGCCTCTCCGCCGCCCTCCTCAGCGTAGGTGATGACCTCGTCGAGGAATGCCTTGTTGCCGCTCTCGCCGAGGTACTTGACGATAGTCGGGAAGAGCCACAGGGCGTCGTCCGCGCGGTATGAGGGGTGACCCGTCTCCTTGGCGTAAACGCTGTGCTCGTCGTTCTCGTCGGGGCAGGTCTCGTGACCTGCATTGTGTGTGAACTTAACGAGCGGCAGACCGCCGCCGTTGCTGACCTGAGCGGAGAGCATGAAGCGTATCTTCTCCGCGGCGAGCTCGGGGTCGAGGTGGATAATGCCCTGAATGTCCTGAACTGTGTCGCGGTAGCCGTAGCCGTTGCGCAGACCGCAGTACACGAAGGAAGCGGCTCTCGACCATATGAAGGTTATGAAGCACTGGTAAGCGTTCCAAACGTTTATCATGTTGTTGAACTCGTCGGAGGGAGTCTCAACTTGGAAATTCTCGAGCTGACCGTGCCAGTAGTCCTTGAGCTGCTTGATGTCGGCGTCGACCTTGCCCGCAGCCTTGTACTCGTCGAGGATAACGGCAGCCTCGGCGCTGTTGCGCTGACCCATGATGAAGATGAACTCCTTGGTCTCGCCCGCAGCAAGAGTAACGTCGCTCTGGAGCGCGCCGCAGGAATTGGAGTTGAAGTTCATGACGCCGTCGCACTTGCCCGACTCAACGGCGATAGGATTCGAGAATGTCCTGTAGGGACCGATGAAGTTGCTGAGCGAGCCGTTACAGCCTGTTACGGGCTGACCTACCATGCCGAAGAAGCGCTCCTTGTGGTTTGAGCCCGTCTCGTCAAAGCCCGTGTTCTCGTTCATGTGCTGGATAATGCGGTTCTCCTCGAAGCTTGTACGCGTGATAAAGAGCGTGTACTGGAGGTTTACCTGGTCCTGCTCGTAGTTGGGCTCGTTGGTGAACTCGACCATACCGTAAACGGAGAGCTTTCTCTCCTTGTCGGAGGCATTCGTCACCTTCGCGCGCCAGACCTCGTATGTCTTACCGTAGGGAACATAGTATGTCACCTCGGACTTGATACCTGTGTATTCAGCGGAGATTATAGTATACGCAGTACCGTGGCGGCACTCGCTCTTGTACTTGTCGAGCGGCTTGCCGACGGGCTGCCATGAAGCCGACCAGTAGTCGTTTGCGTCGTTGTCGCGGATATAGATATAGCGTCCGGGGAGCGCCATTTCGGAATTGAAGCGGAAGCGTGAGATACGACCGTTAGCGCCCGACTTCACGAAGCTGTAGCCTGCGGCGTTGTTGGATATCATAGCGCCGTACTCGGGGTCGCCGAGATAGTTTGCCCACGGTGCGGGAGTAGCGGGATTAGTGATGACGTATTCCTTGTTTTCAAGGTCGAAATGTCCGTACTTCATATAGTTTAACTCCTAACTCGTTTTTCCTGCTCAGCCTCAGTGCTTACAGCCGAACAGTATTATACATTATTATAACATTAATATAGAGAAAAATCAAGGGGTAGAGGTGGACTTTTTTGACCAAAAACCTTAATAGTATATTGTTCAAAAGGCTGAAAGTTGACTTTTCTGCATAAATATGATAGAATAATACATAACTATAATGTCCTGCGGGGGTGAGTGCATGGAGCTCGTCATAGCGTTGATAGTCATTATCGTATTCTGCAAGATACTGGGCGTGAGCAACGAAATGCTCGTGCTGGGCGGGCTTGTGCTCATCGAGCTCACCATCGTGCTGATGATGTTCATGTTCGCCTACTTCTGCGTGCGTATGCTGTTCACCAAGCGCAGGGAGGCGAAGTTCACGCGTGTGGACAAGGCTCCGAAGGGCAATTTCAAGGTCGCCTACTACGAGGTCGACGGCACGGAGTATCCGTGCATATTCCCGAGCGAGATGATACTCAACGACAAGATGTACCGCACCGACCGCACCTACCACGTACTGCTGAGCCGCAAAAGCAAGAAGGTATTCGATATATGGACAGTCCTCACGTGCATAATCGGATTCGTTTTCAGCGCACTCGCGGTCTTTCTGACCATGCAGATAGTGTCGGTGATACCTATGATATAAGGAGAAAAAGTATGGGAGAGCATATCTGCGGAGACAATACCGTCCATCAGGACATAATCGACAGGGTGGCGGGCGAGATGCCCGACGAGGCGGCGCTGTATGACGCGGCGGAGCTTCTGAAGGTGTTCGGCGACCCGACACGGCTGAGAATGATAGCCGCCCTGTGCAGGAGCGAGCTGTGCGTGTGCGATATCGCGCGGCTCCTCGGTATGACGCAGTCGGCAATATCGCACCAGCTTCGGGTGCTCAAGCAGGCGAGGCTCGTGAATGCGCGCCGCGAGGGCAAGACGATATTCTATTCACTCTGCGACGAGCACGTGCAGAGGATATTCGACTGCGCACTCGACCACGTTATGGAGTAAGAACAAATTAACAGTTTGTTCATATATAGAAGCTAAAATAATAACATTGTGTAATGAGAAAAGTGATATAATGAAGGGTAGAACAAAATCGGCACTCGGTGCCGTCAAGGAGGTGGTCGGATGAGCGATGAGACGAAAAACAGCATAGTGAACGTTATCGACGAGTTCGACTACTCCAGTCAGAACGACTCATATAACGAGAAATTCAGGAAGTGGCGCCGCAATAAGGACAACCACTGCGCCTTCAACTACGCCGCGAACAAGAACGAAAAGGTCTACGTCGACAGCAAGGGCTTCGTCGCGCACTCCGTCGAGGAGGCGGAGAAGGAGTCGCTGACGCATATCGTCTACATTATCGGTATCGCCGCGCTGGTTTGGGTGGTCACCGAGGACGTCATCGGCAAGCTCGGCATATCGCTGTTCACGCTGCTCGGCTTCGATATACATACCAACTTCTTCAACTCCTCCATCTACGGCGGGAGCATGGAGATAGTCGCGGCACTGATAGCGGTATCGGTGCTGAAGGTCGCTGTTCCCGCGATATATGCGCATATCAGGTTCGGGCTCCCGAGGAAGGTCGAGCTCATGGGAAGGCTCAACAACAGCCTCGCCCTCGTGGGAGCGATATCCATGGCGCTCATCGTCTGTACGGCGACGAGCCTCCCGAGCGCATACTCCAGCGAGTCGAAGGAGATATACGACTACTTCATAAGCACAGACGCCGACCTCTACGTCTGGGACCAGACCGAGTTCCTCGTCTATACCATATTCGACGTCGTGATAATGTCGATACTCTCGGAGATGTTTTTCCGCGGCGCGATGTTCGCAGCTCTGAGGCAGTTCGGCGACCCGTTCGCGATAGTGATGACCTCGCTGACCGCGGGTCTGCTCACACAGGACTTCCGCGCGATGCCCGCAACGATACTCATATCGCTCGTTGCAGGCTACGGAATGGTCAGCAGCGGTACGATATTCACGGCGGTATCGGTCAGCATAGTCTACAAGATGTACAATCTCGCACTGCTGATACTTGAGACCGACAGCACCGAAAAAATGCCGCTCACCCGCAACATCTTCATGATGATAGCGCTGGCGGTGGGAATAGTCGGCTTCGTGGTGTTCTGGATAGCGTTCGTCCGCAGGAAGAAGGGCGGTATCGCGCGGTACAGCTCGGAGTATTCGAGATGGCGCAGATTCGGCTTCGCGCTCAAGACATTCCCGTATTCGGCGGTCGCTTTGATATGCGTAGCCTATGCCGCAATGAGGCTGACACAGTGACGGACAAGTATATGCAGCGCGCACTGGAGCTCGCGCGTATCGCTTTCGAGGCGGGGGAGGTCCCCGTGGGAGCGGTGGTCGTGAAGAAGCCGACGGGCGAGATAGTCGGCGAGGGCAGGAATATGCGCGAGGGAGCAAAAAACGCCCTTGCTCATGCGGAGATAATGGCGATAGACGAGGCGTGCAGGAAGCTCGGCGGCTGGCGGCTGCCCGATTGTACGCTGTATGTCACGCTGGAGCCGTGCCCTATGTGCTGCGGGGCGATAATCAACTCGCGGATAGACACGGTCTGCTTCGGCGCATACGACCTGAAAAGCGGGTCGGCGGTGTCGGTACAGAGGATGTTCGAGTACCCGTACAATTACAAGCCCGAGGTCATCGGCGGCATAATGGAGGACGAGTGTGCGGCGCTGCTGTCGGAGTTTTTCGCGCAGCTTCGCCTGAAACGAAAGAATAAACAGTAAAATGAAAGGCGCTCTTCGGAGCGCCTTTTTTGTGTAGGGGCGCATTCCGTGCGCCCGAAAATGCGAAAAATCACGGGCGAGCGACGGGACGCCGAGGGCGGCGTCCCCTACACATTTTTTCTTCTGCACTTCTCATACTGCGCGAACACCATCGCCGTCATCACCGCGAGCAGCACCGACGGCACGGGCGACGGTGCGCGGTGCGTCTGCGCAGTCACGGCGGCGGAGACTGTCTCGCCCGCGATGAACAGCGGCAGCATGAGCCTGCACACGCCGAAGCTGACGGCGGCGGCTCCGAGCCGTATCGCGGCGGCGGGCAGCAGCGACAGCCGTCCGCGGAAAATGGCGGCGAGCTGCATGAACACGCAGCCGCCTCCGAACGTGACGAGCGCCGCTATTTCGGGCAGAAGCGTGAAATCTCCCGCAGGCAGGCTCCCGACGGCGGTCACGTCGAGGGCGGAGCATATCAGTCCCGCCGAGGCAGTGAAGTCCCTGCCCGTGAGCCGCGATAGGAGCCCAGCGGCGGCGGGGAGGACTCCCACGCGGGCGAGTATCGCCGATATCACGGCAAATCCGAGTATCGCGGCGCATATCTCCGCCATCGAGCGCCCCGCGGCGGATACGCAGTCGGGGAGCATTTCCGCGCGGAAGCTGATTCCCGTGCGCGGCGGAGCTCCGTGACCGTGCCGCCGCAGATACGCCGACAGCACAGCAGCGGCGGCGAGGCTTCCCGCGAATGAGGACAAACTTATCAGCAGACCCACCCGCGCCGAGCGGTAGAGCTGCCCCGCGATACAGCCGTAGATGAAGGCGGGGCCCGCTCCGAAGCAGACGCCCGCGAGGAGCTCCGCCTCGCGCCGTGTCAGCCTGCCCGACTCGCAGCAGGACAGGAGCATTCGCGCCCCGACGGGGTAGCCCGCGATGTTCGAGAAGAGGAAGATGACGAAGATGTCGCCGTCCATGCCGAGGAGTAGCCTGCCCGCCCTGTGTACGAGCCGTCCCGCGGCGGAGACAGTGCCGCTGCGAATGAGCAGCGCGGAGGCGGCTATCATCGCGAATAGCGAGGGTATCACAGCCGTGAGGCAGCGCTGCAGAGCGGCGTATACCGAGGCTCCGACCGTGTCTGCGGCGAAAATGCACATCGCGGCAGCCGCGGTGAGAGCGGCGGCGGTCAATAATTCTGCTGCTTTTTTCATAAATATCACCCACTCAATCATATTATTTGAGGGGTGATATTATGTTTGAAAAGCTGTCGGACAGGGCAGGGGAAGCCCTCTCGCCCGTATCGGGCATACATATTGAAAGCAACAGGGAGCTCGTGGTCGAGAATTGCCGCCGCATAGAGGAGTGCGACGAGGTGTTCATGCAGTTCATATCGGGACACCTCCGCGTGCAGGTGTGGGGGAGCGGGCTCCGCGCATACGACCACAAGACGGGCGGACTCGTCATACGCGGGAGGATATCGCGGGTAGAGCTCGCCGAAAGGAGGATACGGCACGATGAGGGACCAGCTTCGGGGAAGCGTTAAGATAAACGCGAAGGGACGCGACCTGTACGGCTTCATCAATGCCGTCCATGAGAGCCGCATAAGCTGCTTCAGTCAGTACGTGAGGCGGGGGAGCTTCTGCGCGGAGATATACCGTTCCGACCTCGGGCGTCTCGGAGACATCGCCCGCAAGCACGGCGTCGAGCTCACGCATTTCGAGTACGACACGCTCTCCTCGGAGGTGATACGCCGCCGCAGACGCTTCGGCATCGTCATAGGCTTGGTGCTGGTGATAGCGGCTTCGCTCTATTTTTCGGGAGTTGTGGTCACTATCGACATACAGGGCAACGAGACCGTCAGCGACTCGGTGATACTCGCGGCGCTCGACGGGATGGGAGTCCGCAGGGGCACGCCGTTCGGGCAGATAAACTATGTGATATGCGAGGATAAGCTACAGCTCGGGGTCGAGGGCTTGTCGTGGGTGGGTATGCACAGGACGGGTCACCGCCTTGTCGTGGAGGTCACGGAGGTCGTGGAGAAGCCCGAGATGCGCCGCGAGCGCATACCCTGCAACCTCGTCGCCGCGCACGAGGCGGAGATAGTGCACACGTCGGTGGTCGACGGTCAGCTCATGCACAAGGTCGGGGACTACGTGCGGCAGGGCGAAATGCTCATCAGCGGAGTCACAGGCGACGACACGGGGCACACCACGCTCCACCGTGCGATGGGCTCGGTGATAGGGATATACCGTGACGAAGCCGTCTTCACGGGCGAGCTCGTGCGGGAGCGGCTCGTCCCGACGGGCAGGACGGATACGCGTCGGAGGCTGAGGCTGTTCAGCCTTGATATCCCGCTGTATCTCGGGCACAACGGCTACGAGCTGAAAACGGAGGAGAGCACTGAGAAGCCGCTCACAGCGTTCGGGAAGACGCTGCCGATAAGCGTCACGCGGCACAGCTACACCGAATTTGCGCGTGAGGAGACGGAGCTCACGCCCGATGAGCTCACCGACGAGCTCATGCAGAAGGTGTACATCTACGAGAAGAACTTCCTCGCGGACTGCGAGATACTCGACCGCGACATCGTACCCACAGAAAAAGACGGCACGCTGACGCTGACCGTCGCGTACCGTCTCAAAGGCGATATCTGCTCCCCGAGGGAGATACTGATAAAGTAGCCGTTGGCTTTGTAGGGGCTGCCTTTGGCAGTCCGCAAATAGCAAAACCGCTGACGTAATGTGTGATTCGCGGACGCCCAAAGGGCGCCCCTACATTTTTTACGGCTTCAGTTAATGCATTCCGAATTTACTCCGCGCCTTCCATTATACCCGCGAGAATGGTTTCGTTCCACTTGCCTGCGCCGCGGTTGTATATGCCGTAGCCGTCGCTTCCCGAGCTCACGCCGTTATCCCATATGCAGCACTTTATGCCGCGTGCCTTTGCGGCGGAGAGGTAATAGCTGTAGTACTCGGCACGGGTCTCGTCGTCAGCCTTAGCCACGCAGCCGAACTCGCCGATTATGACGGGAGTGCCGTTGTTGATGAACTTCCGCTTCATCTTCGTGAACTTGGCATCGAGCTCGGACTTGTCAGAGTCGGTGAAATCCGTACTTTCGCCGCTCGCGAACCTCCACGGCGCGTAATAGTGCAGCGACACGATAACGTGGCTGTCGTACGGCACCACAACGTCGTTCATCGCGGCGTCCTCGGCTGAGGCGGCATAGCTCGTGACTATGAGCGTTCTCTCGGAGTTGTTGCCGCCCGACTTTCTGACGGTGTCCACGAAGTCCTGCTCGTACTTGTTGACAATCTCGCGCTCGGCGGGAGTACCGCCCATCCACTCGGCGGAGCTGCCGATGGTACGCGGCTCGTTCATGCCCTCGAAGAGGAGGCGGTCGCCGTAGTCCTTGAACTCGGCGGCTATCTGCTCCCATATGCTGATGAGCTTGGCGCTGTCGCCTGCGTACTCGGAGTCGTTCGGGTCGAACCATATATAGTCGTCGTGGTGCATATTGAGGATAACGTACATATCGTTATTGTAGGCGTAGTCGACGACCTCCCTCACGCGTCCGAGCCAGTCCTGCTGTATCCTGTCGCCGTCCATGTGCTCGTCCCACGTAACGGGTATGCGTATGGCGTTGAAGCCCGCGTCCTTTACGCCGATGATCATTTTCTCGGTGGTCTTCATATTGCCCCAGCCCGTCTCGGTGGAGAGCCCCGACTTGCCCGTGTTGTAGCTTTCGAGCGTATTTCCGAGGTTCCAGCCGACCTTTATATCGTCGACTATCTCAGCCGAGGTGCGGAAGCCCGTCTTCGAGGTCGAGGGCGGCTTGCTGACCGAATGAGCGGTCGCGGGGACATTTCCGTCGCCGCCGCTGTATTTCACGGTAACGTCGCCGAGGGTCATCGTCGGCTGTTCGCTCCACCAGTATCCGAGCATGAGCTCACCGTCCTCTGCGATGTAGTCTTTAGCCTCGTCGGGCACGAACCATGTCAGCTCGAGGGACGAGCTGTCGGTGAAAACCGCCGTATCGGGCGATCTATAGCTGCCCAGTGACGAGCTGTAGCCGAAGCCGCCCGTAAACTTTCTGAAGCCGCCGTCCGCGCTGACGCTGAACGTCACCGCCTCGGGGACGGCTCCCTTGGGGAGCAGCTCGGCTGTCGGTATCGTTATCGTATTATCGTCGCTGCCGAAGCTGACGCTCCTGCCTACCTGCTGCGAGACGGTGCCGTCCACGGGGATATCCCTTGTTCTCGTATAGGTGCAAACGACCTCCTCTATGCGGACGCTTCCCGCGCCTCCCCACCAGTAGCCGAAGAGCACCTCGCCGTCGGGGTCGATGTAGTCGCGTATATCGGCGGGAACGTCCCATTTTATCTCGCCGTACGAGCCCTGCGTGGGAGCGGTGAAGTCGGGCGTCTGATACCAGCCGTCGCCTGTTTTTGCGGGGCAGCCGTCCGATACGGAGATACCGCACCCGCCCTTGTATTCGCCGATATTGTACCCGTCAGCCGAGTATATGATGAAGGTGAATGAGCTCACCGTATCGCCCTCCTCGATGAAGTCGGAGAGCGGGAGCTTGAGCGTGTTGCTTCCGTGGTCGCGGAGTATAGTCTGACTGACGGTCTGCTGAGTAGCGCACTCGGCAGAGAGAGTCTCAATGGGAGTGCTGTGCTGAGTAGCAGCCTCAGTCTCGGGCTCGCCCGCGGACTCGGAGCCCTGCGAGCTGTCCTGCGGTGCGCCGTCCGAGCCTGCGGACGCGGAGCCGCCGTCAGAGCCGTTTTTCTTGTCTCCGCAGGAGTAAACGGCTGAGAGCAGACAGAGTGCCGATACAGTTACGGCAAAGGTTTTTCTCAATTTTTTCATAATATATAAGACCTCTAATCTCATATTATAATGTCATCCTACGCTGATTATAGCATAATTTTTCTGATTTTGCAACAGGGGCGGCGAAAAAAATCATGATGTAAATGTCCTTTTTCGGCTCCCGATGAAGGGTCATGCCAAGCAGGTGTATAAATAAAATATATCCCCGAATTTTCGGGAAGACTTGACAACTGCGGAAAGATGTGGTATTATGAATCCGTTGTATTGTATCCTCGCAAGAGGAATAATAACAAGGAGGAAAATTTAATATGAAGACAAAGTTCAACACACGGTCAATGGTACTGTTGGGACTGCTGATGGCGATCGTACTGCTTTTCTCGCTGACGCCGATCGGAACTATCCCCATAGGACCGCTGTCCATCACCCTGAACATCATCCCTATCGCCATTGCAGGCATAGCGCTCGGACCCGTCGGCGGACTCATCGTCGGCACGTTCTTCGGAATATTCAGCTTCCTGCAGTGCTACGGCATAGGACCGCTCAGCTCAATGGGTGCTATCCTCGTTGATATCAACCCCGTGCTCGCGTTCATTCAGCGTGTTCTCCCGCGTGCGCTCGACGGTCTGCTCGTCGGACTCATCTACAAGGGCATGACAAAGCTCAGGGCAAAGCGCGCATACTACGCTGTTGCGGGACTGGTAACGTCGCTGTTCGGCGTTGCGCTGTTCCTTTCGATAATGCAGTTCGCGTTCTCGCACTCGGTCGTTGGCGACGACGGCACTAAGACATGGGTGCGCGACAAGGTAATGGACGACCTTATGTCATCGGGCGGACTCATCTGGTATATATGCATAACGGTAGCGCTGCTGCTGTTCTGTATCGGCTACCTGCTCGTAAGCGGACACAAGCTCACGCGTATGCAGGTATCAAGCGCTGTTACAGGCTTCTGCGCAGCTCTGCTGAACACGATATTCTTCATGTCGGCACTCGTTATACTCTTCGGCAACACCGACTACGTGAAGAACCTCATCGACTCCAAGGGCAACGGCAATGTGCTGCTGTTCATTGTGGTGCTCGTAGGTATCAACGCGCTGTTTGAGATGGTCGTATCGACTGTCGTGACGACGGCTGTTGGCTCGGCACTCCACAAGGCGAAGCTCGTCGAGGGTCCCGAGGAGGAGGTCGACGTCAAGGCTGCCGAGAAGGCTGTCAAGAAGGCGGAGAAGGAGCTCTCCGAAGCGAAGAAGGCGGAAAAGGCAAGTGCAAAGGCTGGGAAGGCTGCTGAAAAGGCTGCCGATAAGGCAGAGGAGCTCGCCGAGGAAGCCGCTGAAGAGATCACAAACACTGAAAAGTAAAACATCAATACGATACAACAAAGCCTCCCGCAAGGGAGGCTTTTCCTGTAGGGGCGCATTCCGTGCGCCCGCAAGTTGATTTGACGGCTGATTCACGGGCGGACACATGGGTCCGCCCCTACTGCGATCTTGTAGGGGCTGATGCCTACATCAGCCCGTCGTTTTGGCGGGTCGATGTGGGCATCGACCCCTACAATCTGAGTTCTGAACTCCAAACTATTGCTATTTCGGCGCAGATGTGATATAGCGCGGTGTCCGCGCCGCCAAATCGCGGTATAGTTGGACAGAGCGGACATTTCTCTCCGCGCTTCTTGCTTTATCTGCATTTTTGTGTTATAATAACAATGTATGTATTCTGATACGGAAAGGAAGTCAGCTATGAAGCTTCTCGCAATAGACGGCAACAGCATACTCAACCGCGCATTCTATGGCATAAAGCTGCTGTCGAACAAGAAGGGCGTGTTCACGAACGCCATCTTCGGCTTTATGAACATATACATGAAGAATTTCGACGACGTCCGCCCCGACGCGGTCGCGGTGGCGTTCGACCTCAAAGCGCCGACCTTCCGCCACAAGGCAGTGGACTACTACAAGGCGAACCGCAAGGGTATGCCCGAGGAGCTCGCCCAGCAGCTCCCGCTGATAAAGGAGCTGCTGCGGCTTATGGGTATCGCGGTGGTTGAGTGCGAGGGCTATGAGGCGGACGACGTCCTCGGCACGCTCTCGAAGCTCTGCTCGGACAGCGGCAGCGAATGCTATGTGCTCACGGGCGACAGGGACAGCCTCCAGCTCATCGACGAGCGGGTTACGGTGCTCCTCGCCACGAACAAGGAGACGATACACTACACGCCCGAGCGCTTCCGCGAGGACTACGGCTTCGAGCCGATACGCCTCATCGACCTGAAGGCGCTGATGGGCGACAGCTCCGACAACATCAAGGGCGTCGCGGGTATCGGCGAAAAGACGGCAAAGGCGCTGATACAGGAGTTCGGCACGCTCGAGGGCGTGTACGCGGGCTATGAGGAGTCGGGGCTGACTAAGGGCGTGAAGGCGAAGCTTGCCGCGGGCGTAGAGTCCGCGAAGGAGAGCAAGTGGCTGGCGACTATCGTCCGCGACGCGCCGATAAACAGCGACCTCGAAGCGTACAGGCTCGGCGAGCCCGATAATGCGGGCGTGAGCCGCCTGCTGACGGAGCTCGAGATGTACAAGCTCCTTGACAAGCTCGGTATATCGGCTTCCGAGGGCGAGGCTGTACCCGAGCGCAGGCAGGACGAATACACGCCTGTAGAGGTCACGGAGCAGGAGCTCACAGCTGCCGATATATCAGGCTTTACGGACGTCAGCTACCTCTTTGACGGCGAGCGGCTGACCGTGCTGAGCGGGACGACCGTCTACACCTCCGCGGACAAGAAGCTGATAAGCGCGTTTTTCGCCTCGGACTGCGATAAGATAACTTCCGACGCGAAGCCGCACTACCGCTGGGCAATGGCTCACGGCGGCGAGCTCCGCGGCGTGAGGAGCGACGTGCCGATATGCGGCTATCTGCTGAACACCTCCGCCTCCGACT
>JAUMVH010000010.1:18103-26874 GCA_030530245.1 Ruminococcus sp. | reverse complement strand
CGAACCCCGCAAAGGGACGCAGTCCCTTTGAACCCGAAATCGCGCTGCCGCTCGCACGCTCGCTCACCTTGCTCAGACGGCAAGTCTGTACCCGCGAGCCATAGCAATATGTTCGGCTTCTTCCTGTAGGGGACGCCGCCCTCGGCGTCCCGTCAACAGCAAAAACGGTATGAATCATCAGACGTCCCCTAACGCACATTTTTCGCCGTCGGGAGTGCTAAAAATGCAAGGTTTCGGATAACTAATGCCATTGAAACTCCCCGCTATATATGGTATAGTATAATTGCAAAGTATCGGAAAATTCCAGTATCAAATGATATAGGAGGGAATCACAATGGGAAATCTTATCAAGCAATTTTCGGGTGCGGCTCTTGCGGCGGGACTCCTCGTCTCGTCCGCGGCAGGCTATATACCGCAGCAGCTGACCTCGCTCGACGCCTTCGCGGGTGAGAACGATTTCAGCTGGAGCACCTACAGCAAAAAGGACGCTTCATGGTGGAGCTCGAGCGAAGCCAAGTCCATCGGCGACGAGATAGTGCAGTATCAGCTCTCGGACGGCGGCTGGCGCAAGGACATGAAGACCGAGACCACGGGCTCGTGGAACAAGTCCACTATCGACAACAACGCCACGTGGGGACAGATACGCTTCCTCGCGAAGCTCTACACCGCCACGGGCACCGAGAAATACAAGACCTCGTGCCTCAAGGGCATCGACCTGCTGATAAACGGACAGTACGCGAACGGCGGCTGGCCGCAGGTGTTCAATGACGCGGGGACCTACCACGCGCACATCACCTTCAACGACTCCGCAATGGTATCCGTTCTCAACATCATGCTCGACATCTCGGGCGGCAGCGGCGACTTCGCCTTCGTTGACAGCTCCCGCAGACAGAAGGCGGGAACTGCCGTGGACAAGGGTATCGACTGCATACTCAAAAGTCAGATAAAGGTCGGCGGCACGCTGACTGCGTGGTGCCAGCAGCACGACGAGAACACGCTTGCTCCCGCGGGCGCGAGAGCATATGAGCTGCCGTCGATATGCACCTCCGAGAGCGCGGGTATCGTCGACTTCCTGCGCTCGCTCCCCGAGGAAAAGAGGACGGCGGCGGTCGTGCGCAGTATCAACGCCGCGGTGAGGTGGTTCGACGCGGTGAAGATAGAGAACACCAAGTTCGACTGGAACGCCGACAAGACCGACAAGGTAGTCACGGCGGCGAGCGGCTCGACGATATGGGCGCGCTTCTACGACCTCACCAACAGCAAGCCGCTCTTCTCAGACCGCGACGGACAGGTGTACGATGACGTCTCCAAGATCAGCCTCGAACGCAGGACGGGCTATGCGTGGTACGGCAGCTGGTGCGCGAACAATATCAAGCTCGGCACTCTCCCCGAGCCCGCCGAGGATACGCCCGCTGTACCCGTGCAGACGCAGGGCACCCACCTCTACGTCGGCTACAGCAATCAGGCGAACAACTACAAGACCGTGCAGGCAGCAGTCGACGCGGCGGCGAAGCTGAACCCGAAGTCCGAAGCCGACCGCGTGAATATCCATATCGCCGCGGGCACCTACCGCGAGCAGGTGATCGTGAATACGCCGTATATCAGCTTCATCAACGACGACCCGTCCAAGGAGGTCAAGCTGACGTGGTACTACGGTATCGGCTACAAATACTACAGCTGCGACAGCTCGGGCTATTACAACGCGGCGAGCGCTGCCGCTAAGTCCGCAAAGGGCGAGGCTGCGCGCTGGGGCAGCGCTGTCGGGCTCAAGGGCGGAGCTGACTTCTTCCGCGCGGAGTATATCACCTTCGAGAATTCCTTCAACCGCTATGTCACCGACGAGGAAATAGCGGACGGAGCCGAGCCCTCGGGCAGTCAGGCGATAAACGTTCAGCGCACGAAGGGGCTCGACGTGACCGCAAAATCGGCTACCGAGCGCGCGGCGGCGATAGCTGTCGAGGGCGACTATTGCGAGTTCTACAAGTGCAGCTTCCTCGGCAGTCAGGATACGCTCTTCACGGGCGGAGCCGCGAGCTATTTCAGAGACTGCCTGATATCGGGCAATACCGACTACATCTACGGCAGCGGAAATATGATCTTCCAGAGCTGCGAGCTTCAGTTCGCGGGCTACTCCGATAAGGCGGTGGGAGGCTATATCACCGCGATGAAGGACAACGGCAAGACACTCTTCTACGACTGCGGCGTTACAGCTGCGAGCGGCAAGCAGGTCGGCTCGGGCTGCTTCGGCAGACCGTGGGGCGCGGCAGCCGATGTCGCCTTCGTGAATACGAAGCTGCAATACGAGAGCATCATCTCCTCCGCGGGCTGGACGGGAATGAGCAGCAACTCCCCCGAAAACGCCAACTTCAAGGAGTACAACACCACCGCGGGCGGCAAGGCTGTCAACACCTCGGGACGCATAAGCGGCACCGTAAAGACCTCGGGCAGCGGGCTCGACGTGACGACCTACCTCAACGGCTGGGTGCCCTATTACCTGAGCGGCGCTCCCGCAGTACAGACCGTCGACCCTATCGACGGCAGATATGTGAAGCAGCTGGTGGGATATACCCTGCCCGCTCTCTGGTCGATAAACGGCAATATACAGGTCGGCGGAGCTGTCTACACCGACCGCGACGGCGTGACCTACACCGAGCTCCCCGCGCAGCTCAGAGGTGCGGAGTACATCGTGACTCCATGCGACGGCAAGAAGGCGGAGTCCGACCTCGCCGCGTTCACCGCAAACGGCGATATCACGGTATATGTCGCACTTGACAGCAGAGTGACGAGCACTCCCGCATGGCTCGCAGGCTATAAAAAGACAGGTCTGACCGCGAAGAACAGTCAGGACGTTATTTACAATATCTACAGCAAGGCTTTCAAATCGGGCGAGAGCGTGACCCTCGGCACTAACGGGCAGTCTGCGGGCTGCGTGGGCTATACCGTATTCGTCACCGATTCGGGAGCTGCCATTAGCGGCGACGTCAACGGCGACGGCGACTTCACCGTAGCCGACATCGTGCTCTTCCAGAAATGGCTGCTCGCCGCGCCGAATTCGGCTCTGTCAAGCTGGCAGGCGGCTGACCTGTGCAGGGACGGCAGGCTCGACACCTTCGACCTCACCGCAATGAGGCAGGAGCTCGTGAAAAAGACCGCGTCCGCCGAGATAAAGCCCGTCACAGCCAATATCTACGAGAGCGCCGATTTTCAGTTCTCGGGAAAGGTCTACATCGTGGGCGACTCCACCGTCTGCAACTACGACGCCGCCATGCAGAGCAGCCGCAACCGCTTCGGCTGGGGAATGAAGCTCGCCGAGCAGTACAGCGGCGTTACCGTAAACAATCTCGCGCTCTCGGGCAGGAGCTCCCGCAGCTTCATGACCGATAACGAGTACAGGACGATGTGCGATTCCATCGGCAAGGGCGACTACCTCTTCGTGCAGTTCGGTCACAACGACGAAAAAACCGACGACGCCGACCGCGGCACCTACCCGAGCCTCGACTTCTCCACGCTCGACAGCAGCGGCAAAAACTCCGCGGGACAGTACTCCTACGAGTGGATAATACTGAACAAGTACGTGAGGGTCGCGCAGGCAAAGGGCGCGTCGGTCGTGCTGGTGACTCCCGTGACGCGCAGGAGCTCGAGCGGCGGCGCCAACTACAAGAGCCACACGCCCTATTCGGAGGGGCTTATTGCCCTCGGCAAGCAGTATAATATCCCCGTCATTGATATGACGACCAAGACCGCGGAGCTGTACACCCAGCTCTATAACAGCGGCGGCGCTGACGCTACGGCGGAGCTCCACTGCTATGCCGACGACGCACGCACGTCCATCGACAACACCCACCTCAGCAGCAAGGGCTGCTCTGTCATCGCCGACATGATAGCCGACGCCACCGCGGAGCTCGGACTCAAAATATCCGAAAAGCTGAAATAAAAACGAGTCAGCCTCTGACCGTGATATCCGTACGGCAGTAATACGTGGACATACTGGGGAAAAACCTTTCTGAAGAAAGGTTCTTTCCCCAGACCCCTTTTCCAAAGACTTTTAGCCCAAATTTTTGCCCCATAGGGTACTCCCGACAGAACTATAAAGCGCAAGTTCTTTCGTTTTTGGAGTACCCTATGGGGCAAAAATTTAAGTTGGAAGTGTTGGGAAGAGGTTGGATAAGGACCCTTTTTCAAAAGGGTTTCCCTCAATAAGCCCTCGTATTACTCCCCGTACGGATATCACGGTCAGAGGCTGACTCTTTTCTTATGAATACACCTTAGCGGCGATGTCCACGGACTGTTTGGCGTCCTTGGCGTAGTAGTCGGCGTGTATCTGCTCTGCGTACGACGCCGTCAGCACAGCTCCGCCCACGACGGTTTTGCACTCGGGATACTGCTCGTTGAGCAGGCGTATCGTCTCCGCCATCGAGCCGAGCGTCGTCGTCATCAGCGCGGACAGTCCCACGAGGCTGACCTTGTGCTCTATCGCCGCGTCGACGATGACCTGCGGGTCGACGTCCTTGCCGAGGTCGATGACCGTGAATCCGTAGCTGTCGAGCAGCACCTTCACGATATTCTTGCCGATGTCGTGGATATCGCCCTTGACCGTCGCGAGCACGACCTTGCCCTTTGACACGGCCTCGCCGCTCGTCAGCGCGAGCTTGTCCTTGATGACCTCGAAGCACGCCTGTGCGGCTCCCGCAGTGAGGATGAGCTGGGGCAGGAAGATCTTGCCCTTCTCGAACTTCTCGCCCGCCGAGTCGAGAGCGGGAATGAGGTAGCTGTTGATTATCTCCATCGCGTCCGTCGTTTTCAGCAGCTCCTCCGCCGCCTTCACAGCGTCCGCCTTCAAGCCGTTGCCGACCGAGTAGATGAGGTCGGGCGTGCCCTTGTCGGCAGTCGCGGGAGCAGGCTTGGGAGCGGTGTCGCCGTCCGCATAGACGGCGATGAACTCCGCAGAATCGCGGTCAATACCCGCGAGCAGCCTGTACGCGCGCACGGCTCCGATTATCGAGTCGATGTTGGGGTTGATGATGGGCAGGTCGAGCCCGCTGTGGAGCGCCATCGTGAGGAAGGTGCGCGTGATGAGCTCCCTGTTCGGGAGTCCGAACGAGATGTTCGACACGCCGAGCACCGTACGCAGCCCGAGCTCCGTCTTGACGCGGCGGAGAGCGCCAAGCGTCTCCATTACGCCGTCCTGCTCCGCGGAAGCCGTGAGCGTGAGGCAGTCGATGAACACGTCCTCCTTGGGTATGCCGTAGGACATCGCTCGCTCGAGTATCTTCCGCGCTATGGCAAATCTGCCCTCGGCTGTCTTGGGTATGCCGCCCTTGTCGAGCGTGAGTCCCACGACCGCCGCGCCGTATTTTTTCACTATCGGGAGTATCGTATCGAGCGAGTCGTCCTCGCCGTTGACGGAGTTGACTATCGGCTTGCCGTTGTAGACGCGCAGTCCCGCCTCGAGCACCTCGGGTATCGTGGAATCGAGCTGGAGCGGCGTGTCGCACACGCTCTGTATAGCCTTTACCGCCGTCACCATCATCGCCTTTTCGTCGATACCGGGGAGCCCGACGTTGACGTCGAGGATCTCCGCACCCGCGTGTATCTGCTCGACAGCCTGCCCGAGGATATAGTCGATATCGTGCGCGAGGAGCGCCTCCTTGAAGCGCTTCTTGCCCGTGGGGTTGATACGCTCGCCTATCACGCGCGGTTGGTCGATGGTCACGCAGTTGACCGCCGAGCACGTCACGCTCGCGCTCCTCACCTCGCGGGGCGAGTAGGTGCAGTCCTCGAGAGCCGCGATAACGGCTGAAATGTGTGCGGGAGTAGTTCCGCAGCAGCCGCCGAATATCTTCACGCCCGCCTCCGCGAGCTTCACAGCGCTGGCGGCGAACTCCTCGGGACCTACGCTGAATCTATTGGTGACGGGGTCGGGCAGACCCGCGTTGGGCTTGGCTATGACGGGCAGTATCGTGAGGCTGCATATCCTGTCGACTACGGGGAAGAGCTCCTCGGGACCGAGCGAGCAGTTCACGCCTATCGCGTCCGCGCCGAGACCCTCGAGCACCGCGACCATGCACTCCGCGGAAACGCCCGTGAAGGTGCGCATATTCTCCTCGAAGGTCATCGTCACCATGACGGGCTTGTCGGAGTTCTCCTTTGCCGCGAGTACGGCGGCTTTCACCTCGTAGAGGTCGGTCATCGTCTCGATCACGATGAGGTCGGCGTCGCTGCCCGCGAGCACTATCTCGCGGAAGATGTCGTACGCCTCCTCGAAGCTGAGCGTTCCCGCGGGCTCGAGGAGCTGACCTATCGGTCCTATATCGAGCGCCGTGAGAGCACGTCCCGCGGCGGCTTTTTTCGCGTTCGCGACACCCGCGGACACCACCTCCGCGACCGTGTGACCGCTCCCCGCGAGCTTGCAGCTGTTCGCGCCGAAGGTGTTCGAGTATATGATGTCAGCGCCGCTCTCGACGTACTGCGCGTGTATCGCGGCTATGGCGTCGGGCGCGGTGAGGTTGAGCAGCTCGGGGACGTGGTCTGTGCCGAGCCCCGCCGCCTGTAACATCGTGCCCATTCCGCCATCGAGAAAGACGAAGCTGTTATTTTCGAGCAATTCATTGAATCTGTCGGACATAAAAATCCCTCCTGCGGCGATGATTTGTAGGGGCGCCCTTTGGGCATCCGTTAGTAAAACAGACATTGCGGACTGCCAAAGGCAGCCCCTACAACGTTTCTCTGTAGGGGACGGCGTCCTCGGCGTCCCACAAATATCGGGTCTATTCGCTTTTGAATGTGCCGAGGAAGCGGAAATATTCGAGGTTTTCCGCGAGGTCGTTCATCAGCGCCTTCACGCTCGGGTCGTCTATCCTGCCGCTGAAATCAAGGTAGAACACAACATCGAAGCTGCCGTCCTTGATGGGGCGGCTCTCGATACGAAGCAGGTTCATCCCGTTCACGTAGAACTTGGTGAGCAGGCGGTAAAGGCTTCCCTCGGTGTGCGGTATCTTCAGCATTACCGATATCGCGTCGGATTCGGGCGCGACCTGAAGCTCGCGCGTTATGCACACGAAGCGCGTGCGGTTGAGTGCGCAGTCGGTGATGTCGCGGGCGATGATGTGCAGCCCGAGCTTCTCCGCGCAGTCCACGGAGCATATCGCCGCTATCTTCTCGGCGGGGTCGCTCTCCGCTACCATTGCCGCGGCAGTCGCCGTATTGCCGTATTCAGCCGTTTTCAGCCCGCGCGCGGTGAGGTAGTCGCAGCATTGCGCTATCGCCTGCGGGTGGGAGTAGACCGTCGTCAGCTCCGACTCGGGGACGTCAGCCCTCGCGGCAAGGCAGTGGTTTATCTCGACGCACACCTCGCTGACCGTGAAAACGCTGTATTTCGTCATAAGGTCGTAGGTGCTGTTGACGCTCCCCGCCGTGGAGTTGTGGACGGGCAGCACGCCGTAGTCGAGCTCGCCCGACTGCACTGCGGCAAAAACGTCCTCGAAGGTCTTGTAGAAGATCGGCTGTATATCGCCGAAAAGTCTGCGTGCGGCGGTCTCGGAGTTGGCGCCTGAGGTGCCCTGACAGCCTATGCGTGCCGCTCCCGCGAAATCGGGGACGGTGAAGCGGTAGTCGGGGCTCTCCGAGAGGAGCTTGCGGTTTTGCAGTATCTTGCTGATGTCCATTATCGAGGTGAAGAGCGCCGCCGTGCCCGCCTCGAGCTCAGGGTCGGCTGTGAGGGCGCGTATCCTGTCGATTATCTGCTGCTCGCGTTCGCCCTGAAATACGGGCATACTGTGCTGACGCTTATACTCCGCCACATCGCGGCAGAGCTCCATTCGTTTCATAAAAAGTCCGAGTATCTCGCTGTCTATCTCATCTATTCCGTCACGAAGCTGTTGTAAATCCATATAGAACCTCCGTTATACTTACAATTATCCATTGTAATTTTATCACACATCGCGCACTTTGTCAATAAACGGACGGCGTCGCGCTGTAGGGGCGGACCCGTGTGTCCGCCCGAAATGACCGTTTGCCTATGGGCACACAATGTGCGCCCATACAAATGGAAATGCGTAAAGTTTCCTGTGTAGGGGGCGATGCCTACATCGCCCCGTCAGTTCTTGAGAAACATCACGGGCTGATGAGGGCATCAGCCCCTACATCACGCGTACACATCGGACAATTAGTCAAAACAAAATAAAATTGTGTAAATTATTGCAATGGGTATCCCTTTTGTGGTATAATAATAAAGTATATTATGAGACAGTGCGGCTATGCGCGGAAATATCGTTAACTTTATTACCCATATCCGCCCGCTCAGGATCAAACATTTTTACGGAATACAGGTAGATATTTGTGAAGAAAGTACGTATTTTAGGCGTTGACCCCGGTTATGCCATCGTCGGCTTCGGTGTGCTCGACTACGACGGGCTCCGCTTCACTCCCGTGGAATACGGCGCTATCCTCACCGAGGCAGGCACCCCCTTCCCCGAGAGACTGAGCGCTATCCACCACGATATGGAGTTCATCTTCGAGAAATACGCGCCCGAATGTATGGCTATCGAAAGGCTCTACTTCACCAACAACCAGAAAACGGGCATCGACGTCGCGCAGGCAAGGGGAGTCACCGTGCTCTCGGCTGCCGAACGCAGCGTGCCTGTCTTCGAGTATACGCCCTTGCAGGTGAAATCCGCAGTCGTTGGCTACGGAAAAGCCGAGAAGAAGCAGGTCATGGAGATGACCCGCCAGCTCCTAGGACTGGCTCAGATACCCAAGCCAGATGACGCCGC
>JAUMVH010000010.1:0-18093 GCA_030530245.1 Ruminococcus sp. | reverse complement strand
GGTCACTCCACCCGATGGGGCTAAGGCAACATCGCACAAAGCCCGCCTAACGGCTTTGCACTGAATCTGCTTGCATATTTTCCGCCATCTTGCACAGAAATCCCTTGACATACTCCGCCAGTATGCCTGCGGAATTTCTATACAATCTGGCAAAAAATCTGACGGCGCATCTCCAGCACAAGCTTTATGCGATGTTGCCTTAAAATACAGGAGGAGATAACGATGATATACAGTCTGCGCGGCAAGCTCGCGCTCAAGGAGCTTGGCTTCGTTGTCGTGGAATGCGGCGGCGTGGGATACGGATGCAGGACGTCATACAGCACCGTCTCTCAGCTCGGCGAAACAGGCAGCGAGGTCACGATATATACCCACCTCTACGTGAGGGAGGAC
This sequence comes from Ruminococcus sp., assembly GCA_030530245.1. Lineage (GTDB taxonomy): Bacteria > Bacillota > Clostridia > Oscillospirales > Ruminococcaceae > Ruminococcus. The sequence goes on along the minus strand of JAUMVH010000010.1, from coordinate 17,703 downwards.
GCCGTGGAGCTGTTCGGCTTCGCGACACTGCAGGAGCTCAGCTGCTTCCGCCTGCTCATATCCGTGACGGGCGTAGGACCCAAGGCGGCTACCGCGATACTCTCGGACATGACCCCCGAGAAGTTCGCCTTCACCGTAGCCTCGGGCGACAGCAAGACCTTCACGCGCACAAAGGGTATAGGTGCTAAAACTGCACAAAGGATAGTCCTCGAGCTGAAGGACAAGATGTCCGCCGAAGCGATAGGCGGCTCTGTCGCCGGCGACGCCGCGAGCTTTGCGGCGGCTCCGAGCGGTGCTGTCTCGTCGGCAGTCACCGAGGCTCTCGAGGCACTGATGGTGCTCGGCTACACGCAGGGAGAGGTCGCGCCGATACTCGGCAAGCTCGACGGGTCGCTCTCCACTCAGGATATGATAAAAGAGACACTGAGAATAATGAACGCAAAGAATATGCGATAAACATACCAAAAAATCATACGAAAGGAAGAAACCACCATGAATCTTGACGAGTTACTGAAGGCGGCAATAAAAGACCCGTCAAAGCGCTCGCTCTTCTTGCAGACCCTCATAAAGAGCGACGTATACGTCATCTGCAAGAACCCAGTTAAGGAGGACAGAAGCAGAGAGGAGGGCGGTATACAGCTCGAGCTGATAACCACCCAGAACCCCCACGGCGATATCTTTATCCCGTTCTTCACGAGCTACCGCTCGCTCCAGCAGTTCGCGAAGAGGTACGTCGACTGCTACAAGATAAACTGCCTGCGCCTTTTCGACCTTATCCAGTCGGTATCGGCAGTCCTCAACCCCAACTCCTACGGCAAGGAGTTCTCGTCGCAGGAGATCAAGAGTATCCTCATGATAGCCCGCAACCTCAAGATAAAGGCTATCTCCTACAACGAGGCGGACACCATAAGCTACCGCCCGTGCGAGCACGACGTCATGCACATCATCAAGGCGGCTACGAAGTTCCTGTCGAAGCAGCCCAACGTCGACCGCGCCTACATCATGGAGATGATAAAGGGCTGCGAGCGTCCGCAGATACTCATTGTGCTCGATATGATGGGCAGCACGCGAAAGCTGTTCGTGCCGCTCTCAAAGTACCTTTCAAAGACGGTAAAGGCGAACGAGCACCTCTGCTTCATCAGCTTCGAGCAGGATATGGGCAAGAAGGCGGCAAAGACCGTAGAGCCGTTCTATGTCCGCAAGAAGCGCTACTTCGAGAGATAAGCCGTGTAGGGGCGAGTTCCGCTCGCCCGCAATAATTCGCTGATATTTCATACGGGCGCACGGAATGCGCCCCTACAACAATTCTTTGTAGGTGGCATCGTCCTCGACGTCCCGAAAAATTGAGAGACAAACCACAAGAAAGGAGAGAGCCGCCATGATAGAGACAGAGGAAATGGAATTCGCCCCGAGAGTCATTTCTCCCGAGGCTACGCAGGACGACGGCGACATTGAGATATCTCTCCGCCCGCAGAACCTGCACGAATATATCGGTCAGGACAAGGTCAAGGAGAAGATAGCTATCTACATCGAAGCCGCAAAAAAGCGCGGCGAGCCGCTCGACCACGTCCTGCTGTACGGACCTCCCGGTCTCGGCAAGACCACGCTCTCGTCCATAATCGCGCACGAGCTCGGCGTGAATCTGCGCGTGACCACGGGTCCCGCCATAGAAAAGCCCGGCGACCTCGTTTCGCTCCTCACGAGCCTCAACGACAACGACGTACTCTTCATCGACGAGATACACCGCCTTTCGCGCGCCGTCGAAGAGATACTCTACCCCGCCCTCGAGGACAGGGTCATCGACATAATCATCGGCAAGGGTCCGTCCGCGCGTTCGATACGCATGGACCTCAAGCCCTTTACGCTCATAGGCGCGACTACGAGGGCAGGTCAGCTCTCGGCACCGCTCCGCGACCGCTTCGGCGTCATCGAGCGCCTCGAGCTCTACACGACCGAGCAGCTCACCGACATCGTCCGCCGCAGTGCGATGATACTCTGTATCCCCTGCGACACCGACGGCGCCGCCGAGATAGCGGGCAGGGCGCGCGGTACGCCGCGTATCGCAAACCGCCTGCTAAAGCGCGTGCGCGACTTCGCGGACGTTATGGGCAACGGTCAGATAACAAAGGATATCGCCTCGATAGCGCTCAGCAGGCTCGAGATAGACAACCTCGGGCTCGACAGCCTCGACAGGCGTATGCTGCAAATGATAATCAAGGGCTACGGCGGCGGTCCCGTCGGGCTCGAGACCCTCGCCTCCGCGATAGGTGAGGAGTCGGTCACGCTCGAGGACATATGCGAGCCCTTCCTCATGCAGCTCGGCTTCCTCGGCAGGACCCCGCGCGGACGCGTCGCTACCCGCCTCGCGTACGAGCACCTCGGAATTGTTCCGCCCGAGACCCCCTCGGGCTCCGACGACGGTCAGCTCTCGTTCTGACCGCATTTGTGCTATGAAGATACAGACTACACGCAAAGCCAATTACGACCACAACCTCGGCTGCAAGCTCACCGACCGCATGATAAACGGTCAGGGTATGGGCGACGTATCACAGCTGAAATACGGGCTCTGCCATATGAGCTTCAACGGGTGCGAGGTCATATCCGTGTACAACGCGCTCCGCTACGTCGGGAAGCCGCAGCCTTTGCAGGAGGTGGCGTTCTTCCTCGAGAAGTACAGGCTGCTGCTCGGATTCTTCGGCTGCAATGTTTTCCGCCTCGGAAAGGCGCTTGACATATTCGGAGCGGCGTATGAGCGTATCGACGAGATAGGCGATACGCCCGCTTTTATAATTTCATTCTGGACGAAAAAGCCTTTCATGTCCTCTATCCATACCGTGTTCTGCACACGCGAGCAGGGCAGGATAAAGGTCTACAACAGGTACAACAACTGCGATACCGTCCGCTACGGCGACACTCCCGAGGCTATTTTCGGGAAGTACAAGCCGCTTGTTATATACGCGATAAAAAAAGACTGAGCGCGGTGTCCGCGCCTGCCAAATCAGCGGCGGCACAATCCGCGCGGAATAATTCCGCGGGCAAACAAATGCGTAACGGCAGAAAGGGACGCTCTCCTTCAGAGCGTCCCCTCTCGCAAAACAATTCACAGGATTGTTTTGCGATTCACCCCTTGCAGAGCGCTTTGTATTATTTCGCCGTTCTCTGAAAACTGTGAACGGCGACGAGGGACTCTGTCCCTCGACCCTGCAAGCCTTTGAAAAGGCTTGAGCGAAACTTTCGGCTTCGCGTCGCAGATAAATGCGACGGTGGTTTGTTGCCGCGAGTGTTAGTTTGTAGGGAACGCCGCCCTCGGCGTTCCGCAATATTATCTGCACCGCGAAAGGAGGAGCAAATATGGGAAGAATGTTCGGACGCGACGGTATGCGCGGTATAGCCGTCACGGAGCTCACGTGCGAGCTCGCATTGCAGATAGGACGCGCCGCGGCGGTAGTCCTCGCGGGACATAACTCCGAGAAGACACGGATACTCATCGGCATGGACACGCGAAGCTCCTCCGATTCGATAGCCGCGGCTCTCTGCGCGGGCATTTGCTCGGCGGGAGCTGACGCGGAGCTCATCGGCAAGGTGCCGACGCCCGCGCTCGCGTGGCTCGTCAAGGAGAGCGGTGCGAACGGCGGCATTATGGTCACGGCTTCGCACATAAACGCGGAATTCAGCGGTATAAAGCTGTTCTCGTCCTACGGTCACCGCCTCAGCGACGACCGCGAGGAGGAGATAGAGCGCCTTATCCTCGACGCTCCCGGGGAGATAGTCCCGATACCGCGCAGAAACTACGGAAAACTCACATTCTCCGACAAGGCGAATGAGAAATACATAGCCCACATGAAGGAAATTGCCGACGCTGACCTCAGCGGCTTGAAGGTCGCGGTGGACTGCGCGAACGGCTGTGCTTCGGCGACCGCGAAGGAGATATTCACCTCCCTCGGAGCCGAGGTCGTGCTCATGGGCAACGCTCCCGACGGCTCGAACATCAACAAGGACTGCGGAAGCACCCACATCGACGCGCTGATGCGGTTCGCGGTCGAGAAGAAGTGCGACTGCGGCATAGCCTTCGACGGAGCGGCTGAACGCTGCCTCGCTGTCGACGAGAACGGCAGCATAGTGGACGGCGACATGATAGTCGCGGTCTGCGCAAAGGATATGAAGGAGCGCGGCACGCTTAGGCAGAATTCGATAATCTTCACGCAGGCGAACAACCTCGGGCTGCTGCAATTTGCGCGCACGAACACCATCGGCACCTCCGCTTCCTCGGCAGGCGAGCGGAGCATGATACGCCGTATGCTCGAGTGCGGATACAGCCTCGGAGGCGACCCCGCGGGTCATATCCTCTTCCCCGACATCATGCCGTCCGCGGACGGTCAGCTCACGGGGATAAGGCTGCTCGACGTGCTCGCGCGCTCGGGTAAGAAGCTCAGCGAGCTCTCCGCCGTCATCGAGAAGTGCCCGCAGGTAATGCTGAATGTGCCGATAGACAAGCGCTTCCGCGAGGTGTGGAAGAACGACCGCGCCATCACGGGTATCATCGACGAGTTCGAGCAGATACTCGGCGAGGAGGGCAGAGTCGTCGTGCGCGAGGTCGGCGCAGAGCCCGTTATCCGCATAATGATAGAGGGCAGGGACTTCACCACGATAAATACTATGGCGCTTCAGATCGCCGATACCATAAAGGAGCGGCTGACGCTTCAACAGCCGCATTAAGGAGTACATGAATTGAGGACTGCAAGCAACTGGAAGGACTACGTCATCTTGGATACGTCGGACGGCGAAAAGCTCGAAAAATGGGGGAAGGTGTCGCTCGTGCGCCCCGACCCGCAGATAATATGGAAGACCGACAGGCGCGACCCGCTGTGGAAGGGCGCCGACGGTCACTACCACCGCTCGAATAAGGGCGGCGGCGAGTGGGAGTTCCGCAAGCGCCTCCCCGAGAGCTGGAAGATAAGCTACGGTGCACTGACCTTCAATATCCGTCCCACGGGCTTCAAGCACACGGGGCTCTTCCCCGAACAGGCTGTAAACTGGGACTTCATGGCTGAGAAAATACGCGGTGCGGGACGTGAGATAAACGTCCTGAACCTTTTTGCATATACAGGCGGAGCTACCCTCGCGTGCGCGGAGGCGGGCGCTAACGTCTGCCACGTCGACGCGTCGAAGGGCATGGTGCAGTGGGCGCGCGACAACGCCGCCGCTTCGGGACTCTCCGACAAGCCCATTCGCTGGATAGTCGACGACTGCGAGAAGTTCATCGCGCGCGAGATTCGCCGCGGACGCAGATACGACGCCGTCATCATGGACCCGCCGAGCTACGGACGAGGTCCCGCGGGCGAGGTGTGGAAGCTCGAGGACTGCGTGTACGACCTCGTGAAGCTGTGCTCGGGCGTGCTCTCCGACGACCCGCTCTTCTTCCTGATAAACAGCTATACCACGGGGCTTTCACCCTCCGTTATGGGATATATCCTCGGAAGCGTGCTGACCGAAAAGTTCGGCGGCGAGGTGAGCTTCGACGAGATAGGGCTGCCAGTTCAGTCCACGGGTATGACCCTCCCCTGCGGCTCTACCGCGATATGGGAGGGGAGCCCCCGCGGGCAGTCACGCTGACGCTCGCAAGCTCGCTCACTCTGTACAGAACTGTCAGTCTGCTTTCGCACAACGCAGGCGTTTGCGAAAAGAAACTGTAGGGGCGCATTCCGTGCGCCCGCCAATGCACCGCAAAATCAACGGCTGCATTCTGTAGGGGGCGATGCCCACATCGACCCGTGCCATAATGAAATAACCCAACGTAAGGAATAAAATGGAAAATATCATCGAAATAAGCGGTCTGCACTTCGGCTACCCCACCGACGACGGCAAGGTCGGCGCGGAGGTGCTGAGGGGCATCGACCTTACAATAAAAAAGGGCGAATTCGTGGCGGTGCTCGGGCATAACGGCTCGGGCAAGTCGACGCTCGCCAAGCACATCAACGCGATACTGCTCCCCACGGAGGGCAAGGTCGTGGTCGACGGTATAGACACCGCCGACGAATCGAAGCTGTTTGAGCTCCGACAGCGCGCGGGAATGGTCTTCCAGAACCCCGACAATCAGATAGTGTCGTCAGTCGTCGAGGAGGACGTGGCGTTCGCGCTCGAGAACCTCGGCGTGCCGTACGACGAGATGAGACAGCGCGTGGACGACTCGCTGAAAGCCGTCAATATGTACGACTACCGACTGCACTCCCCGAGCCAGCTCTCGGGCGGTCAGAAGCAGCGTATCGCCATCGCCGGCATTATCGCCATGCAGCCGAAATGCATTATCCTCGACGAGCCGACCGCCATGCTCGACCCCCAGGGGCGCAAGGAGGTCATGGCTACGATACGGAAGATGAACCGCGAGCAGGGCATAACCATCGTCCTCATCACGCATTATATGGACGAGGCCGCTCAGTGCGACCGCATAGTCGTCATGGACAAGGGCACTGTCGCCCTCGACGACACGCCGCGCAAGGTGTTCTCGCACGTTGAGCGCGTCATGGAGATAGGGCTCGACGTGCCGCAGGTGACAGAGCTTGCGTGGGAGCTCCGCAAGGCGGGCTTCGATGTACCGCAGGACATCATCACCGAAGAGGAGTGCGTTGCGGCGATACAAAAATTATTCGCAGCGAAATGACCCCGTAGGGGCGCCATTTGGGCGTCCATTCGGAAAAATATTACGGACTGCCAAAGGCAGCCCATACAACGATTCCCTGTAGGGGACGCCTCCCAACGGTCACCCGTCCCCTCTGTCGCTTCGCGACAGCTCCCCACACAGTGGGGAGTCACCCTCGGCGTCCCGCCAATTCCATAACGGGAATGTTAAATGAATCCCACGGGCGCACACTGTGCGCCCCTACACAAGAAACGACAAATTAAGGAGCGATAACACATTGGCAATTATTGAGGCACGTCAGCTGACATATACCTACAGTATCGGCTCGCCGTTCGAGAAAACGGCGGTCGACTGCGTAGACCTTAAAATCGAAGAGGGCGAAATGGTCGGCGTGATGGGGCACACGGGCTCGGGCAAGTCCACGCTCATACAGCATTTCAACGGTCTGCTCCGCCCGACGTCGGGACAGGTGCTCCTCGACGGGCAGGACATTTGGGCGGACAAGAAAAAAATTCGCGACGTTCGCTTTCAGGTCGGGCTCGTCTTCCAGTACCCCGAGTACCAGATATTCGAGGAGACCGTCTTCAAGGACATAGCCTTCGGTCCGCGGAATATGGGGCTCGACGAGGCTGAGATAAAGCGCCGCGTCCTCGAGACCGCGCACGATATCGGGCTGAAAGAGGAGCTCCTCAAGCGCTCGCCGTTCGACCTCTCGGGCGGACAGAAGCGCCGCGTCGCTATCGCGGGCGTTATGGCTATGGAGCCGAAGGTGCTCATTCTCGACGAGCCCACGGCAGGTCTCGACCCCGCGGGCAGGGACAAGATACTCTCCCACATCAAGCAGTACCACGAGCGCAGGAAAAACACGATACTCATAGTCTCGCACAGCATGGAGGACATCGCGGGCTTCGCGGACAAGATACTCGTAATGAACAAGGCAAAGCTCTTCTGCTATGACGACACCGAGAAGGTCTTCGGCAGGGCGGAGGAGATATCCGAGATAGGTCTCGACGTACCGCAGATAACCAAGGTCTTCATGGAGCTGAAAAAGCGGGGGCTCGACTTCGGCAAGGAGGTCTACACCGTGCCCTACGCGCGCGACCTGCTGCTGAAACACCTGCACGGAAAGGCAGGTGACGGGCAGTGCTGAGAGACGTTACCATCGGACAGTATTTCCCGGGGAATAGCATTATCCACCGCCTCGACCCGCGCTTCAAGATAGTCATCACGCTGATATATATCCTCATGCTCTTCACGGGCAGCAACGTGGTGTGCCTCGCGGTCGGAGCCGTATACACGCTGATAGCGGTGTTCCTGTCGCGGATACCGCTGAAAATGTTCTGGAAGAGCGTAAAGCCGCTGCTGCCGTTCCTGCTGATAACGGCGGTGCTGAACGTGCTGCTCGTCGACAGCGGCGACGTCTATTTCAAGTGGAAATTCCTGAAAATAACCTCGGGCGGTATAAACATCAGCGTGTTCATGATAATAAGGATAGTCCTGCTCATCATGGGCAGCTCGCTGCTGACCTATACCACCTCGCCCATAACGCTCACGGACGCCATAGAGCGCCTGCTCTCGCCGCTCAAGCTGCTGAGGTTCCCCGTGCACGAGCTCGCGATGATGATGTCGATAGCGCTCCGCTTCGTGCCGACCCTCATCGAGGAGACCGACAAGATAATGTCGGCGCAGAAGGCAAGGGGCGCCGAGATAGACACGGGCAGCTTCCTCACAAGGGCAAAGAACATGATATCCATACTCGTCCCGCTCTTCATATCGTCGTTCCGCCGTGCAGACGAGCTCGCAACGGCTATGGAATGCAGGTGCTACAACGGCGGCGAGGGACGCACAAGGCTGAGGCAGCTCAAAGCCTCCGCGCGCGACGTTATCGCGCTGCTGATAACGCTCGTATTCTACGCGGCGGCGATAACCGTGAGCATAGTTTTCAGCCACCTGATGAAATAAGAGATGAATAAGAAAAGAGAAACAATGAAACGAAAAGTGAAGGTACCCTCCGCAAAGCGCTTCGAGAGATTCAGAAAGAGCAGAGCGGGAAGGTTACTCTTTGAAAAGGGCGCGCTGTACCATGCGCTCGCCTTTATAGTACCCGCGGTGCTCATGCTCATCGGCTTCGGTCAGAGGGGCATACACCCCTTCGGCAGCCAGCAGATGCTCGTCGTCGACCTGTGGCACCAGTACTACCCGTTCTTCCGCGTGGTCAGCGAGAAGCTCCGCACGGGCGGCTCGTTCCTGTACTCGTGGGAAAACGGCATGGGCACGAACTTCCTGTCGCTCATCTCCTACTATGCGGCGAGCCCGCTGAACCTGCTCTCCGTATTCACGCCCGACTCAGCCGCGCGCGATGCGCTGACGTATATACTCGTAGCGAAGATAGGCTTCGCGGGAGCGTTTTTCAGCTGCTTCCTGCGGTATACCTACAGGAGACGCGACTTATCAATAGTTATTTTTTCGACAATGTTCGCGCTGTGCAGCTATATGCTCGGCTACTACTGGAACGTGATGTGGTTCGATACCGTGGCACTGTTCCCGCTCGTGATGACGGGAGTGGTCGCGCTCTGCCGCGAGGGAAAGTGGAAGCTCTATACCCTTATGCTCGCGCTGTCGCTCGTCTCGAACTACTATATCGGCTATTTCACGTGCATATTCACTATCTTCATGTTCCTCGCGGCGGCGGTCATCGAGTGCAGGGGCGTGCGGGACTTCCTCCGCAAGCTGTGGCTGATAGCGCGCTCGTCCGTGATAGGCATAGCGCTCGGAGCATTCATGCTCCTGCCCGCATACGAGGGACTCAAGCTCACCTACAGCATAAACAACCAGTTCCCGAAGACCATAAAGTGGTACGAGAAGTGGTACGACATCATCGCGAACCTCCTCTCATACAGCGAGCCCGCCAAAAAGGACGGACTCCCCAATTTCGCGTGCGGTATGCTCGCGGTGGTGCTGTTCGGAGTTTTCCTGTTCTCGGCGGGGATAAAGATACGCGAAAAGATAGCGGCGACGTCGCTGCTCACGCTCATATTCGTCAGCTGTAATCTCAACGTGCTCAACTTCATCTGGCACGGCTTCCACGCGACGAATCAGATACCCTACCGCTTCGCTTTCATCTTCTGCTTCGTGCTCGTGACGGCGGCGTACCGCGCCTACGACGTCATGACCGCGAAGGGGATAAAGATATATCAGCTCCTGCTGCTCGTACCTGCGCCCGCGTTCGTCTTCGGGCTGAACGTGTGGAAAATGAACAAGGGCGGCGGCTTCTCGTTCGACGGAGCCTTCCGCGCCTCCGTCCTCATCACGGGAGCGTACCTGCTCATATTCCTCGCGGGCAGGCTCTTCCCGTTCAGGGAGGAGAAGAAACGCGCAGTAGTCCTCAACGCCGCGCTCGCGGTCGCTGTCATCGCGGAGCTCACGAGCAATACCATACTCGGCGTAAGGACGGTCGGGAGCTCGAGCTACACCTCCTACCCCTACCTCAACGAGAGCGTGCAGAAGCTCCTCGCCGATATGCGCGAGGACGACGACAGCCTCTTCTCGCGCGCGGAGATGACCTCCACCTACACCCTCAACGACAGCGCGCTCTACAGCTACTACGGCGTATCGCAGTTCTCGTCGATGGCGAATGTGTCGGTGACGCGGTATTTCCGAAGGCTCGGGCTGTACGCCTCCGAGGCGGGCAACCGCTACTACTACCGCAATTCCACGCCCATGGTCAACGACCTGCTGGGCATAAACTATATCATTTCCAAGGGCAGCAGGCTCAACAACAGTGCGATGTCGCTCGAGCACATATCCGAGGAGGACACCTCGCACCTGTATAGGAGCAAATATCCCATGTCTGTCGGCTTCATGATGAACAGCGATGTGCAGAAGATAGAGCTTGCCGCCGCCGACAACCCGTTCGAGTTCCAGAACAGCATCATCACGCACGCGACGGGCTTGAACGAGAGCATATTCACCCGCCAGCCCGTCCGCGAGTTCAGCTTTGAGAACGCCGAGGGCGAAAAGACCGACTTCGGCACCTACAACTTTGATGTCACCGACACGAACGAGAAGTCGTCCCTGACGCTGTATTACGACGGCGTGGAGGGAGCGTACCTCTACGGCTACGTCAAGAACGGCGCGGCTGAAACGGTGGACGTCAAATGCGACGGCGTTGTCGCCGACAGCGGCATCTCCGCCGACGACTACCCCATCGTTTTCCCGATGGGCGACGGTCAGGAGGGCAGCAGCTTCGAGGCAACACTCAACATCGAGGACGACAGGTCCTCGGGAGCCATAAATATGCAGGTCTACGCGCTCAACGAGGAAGCCTTCGACCGCGCGTACGCCGAGCTCGCCGACGAGCAGCTCGAGCTCACCGAGTTCTCGGATACGCGTCTCAGGGGCACGATAAACGTCAAAAGGCGCGGCATACTCTACCTCTCGATACCGTATGAGCGCGGCTGGAGCATCTATGTCGACGGCAAGAAGGTCTCGACGACGAAGGTGTTCGACGCCATGCTCGGCGCGGAGATAGGTCCCGGCGAGCACGAGATAGAGCTCAGATACTTCCCCGACGGTCTCGGAAAGGGACTCATCATAAGCGCGGCGGCTGCGATAGCCTTCCTTCTGCTGACGGCTGCCGAGAGAGCGGCAAGAAAGCGCAGGAGAGCGCGCCGCGCGGCGGCTTCGCCCGCGGACAGCAATAACGAAACGAAAGATGTGGAAAAATGAGGAACCTGAAGGTGATGACCGCCTACCGCGGAACAAGATATCACGGCTTCCAGCGGCAGGCTAACGCCCTTACCGTGCAGGAGGTGCTCGAAAAAGCCGTATCGAAGGTGCTCAACGAGCCCGTGACGATAATCGGCTGCTCGCGCACCGATACGGGAGTCCACGCAAACAATTTCTGCTTCAACGTCAAAACGGAGAGCTCTATCCGCACCCTCGGCTTCTGCCGCGGCGTGAACGGCGAGCTCCCCGACGATATATCCATTCTCAGCTGCGAGGACGTGCCGCTCGATTTCCACGCGCGCTACGACTGCAAGGGCAAGGAGTACCTCTACCGTATGCACTGCCGCGAATCGAAGGACCCGTTCTCGGCTGACCTCGCACTGCACTACAGGCGGCGCTTCGACGTCGAAAAGGCACGCGAGGCTGCGGCTCATCTCGTCGGAACTCACGATTTTGCGTCGTTTTGTGCCGACTGTACAAACGTATCAACAACCGTGCGCACAATTTATTCCCTTGAAATAGAAAATAGTGGTGATTCCGTGATAATGCTTGTAAAAGGGAATGGTTTTCTGTATAATATGATTAGGATAATAGCGGGTACTCTGCTGGATATCAACGAGGGCAAGCTCACGCCCAAGGATATGCCCGAGATACTCGCCGCAAGAGACCGTCTCCGCGCGGGCAGGACTGCCATGGCGCACGGACTTTACCTCAACCGCGTGTTCTACTCCGAGGACGAGCTACTCGGCAAGATATAGATCAAGGACAGTCAGAACAAAAGGAGGCAGCATAATGCCAATGTATGACGCCAACGACATCGTTGAGCAGAAAAACAGAGACAAACGAAGAAAACGGCTGACAAAGCTTATAATAATACTCTGTGTGGCGATACTCGGCGCAGCGCTTTACTTCACGCAGGAGCTATGGCTCCCGAAACTGCGCGGTATAGGCACCCAGTACAAGACCATCGTCAACGACGGGCGCCTCGCCGAGGGAAACTTCCCCATCGAGATAAACGGCGGCGCTCAATACCAGCTGAGCTGCTCGAACGAAAATGTCATCGTTATGAGCGACGCCTACATATACTTCTATAACGAGGAGGGCGGAGAGCTCAAACGCCGTCAGCACGCGCTCTCGAACGCTGTAATGGAAGCCGTCAACGGCAGGGCGCTCCTCTTCGAGAGCGGCGGCACCGAGTTCAGCGTCGAGGACAGGTCGGGCGTTCTGTATACGAACAAGCTCGACAAGAATATAATGTTCGCGAGGCTCAGCAATGAGGGCTATGCCGCAGTGGTAACGACCTCAGACAACTACGACTGCGAGATAGTCGTCTACGACCGTAAGGGCAAGGTCATATACGAGAGAAAATGCGTCGAGCGCGTGAACGATATCAGCTTCGAGGAGGGCAGCAAGGGCTGCGTCATCAGCTACTTCTACGCCGAGAACGGCGCGCTCGTGACGTCGGTGCAGGAGGCGAGCTTCACCGAGGACAAGGAAAAGTGGAACTCCCCGGGACTCGACACGCTCGGACTCAATGTGTACAACTTCGACGGCGGCGCCTTCGTGCTCGGGATAGACGCGTGCGGCTACGTCGACAGCAAGGGACAGATAAGCTCGTTCTACCGCTATGAGGGCGACTTCGCGGGCGGCTCGAGCGAGGACGGACAGTCCGCCGTGATAATCAACAGCGACGACAGGCGAAGGTACGAGATGGCACTGTTTGGCGACGGAAGCTCCGAGCCCACTATCATCGAGTTCGACAGCCCGCTCATAGACGTCACCGTCGAGGACGGTCTCGCGTACGTCATGAAGAAGGACGCCGTGCTCGCCTACGACTTCAGCGGCAAGCTCCGCTCGACCGCGACGGTAAACGACTCATACACAGGCTTCGTGAGAAGCGAAAACTACGTATTTCTGAAAAGCTATAATAAAATAGACAGGATCAACTACGAAAGCTGATCGGCAAACCGAAGGGAGGCTGTACAGGCTTAGGCACCTGTACGCATGAAAACATGGGAAATCAATTCTGGTGGTTCTATGATGTTGTCGCTGTGGCGATAACACTCGTCTGCGTGTTCTTATCAAGCAGAAAGGGAACTATGAAGGCTGCGATCACAACGGTGGGATATGGCGTGGCGCTCGCACTGGCGCTAGGCATAAGCAGCAGTACAGCGGAGAATCTGTACAAGACCACACTGAGGAGCAGCTGCATAAACAATATCAACGATTCGCTGAAGCAGGACACCTTCGTGAACAAGTACGCTTCATACCTCGAATCCATGGGGTATTCGCTCAAGGTCAGCACCGACAGGCTCGACAAGATATTCCACAGCGGAAAGGACGTCGACGACGAGCTCGTCAAGTATGTGAACAACGTCAACGGACGCCGTATCGGCGAGGACGATGAGGTGCGCGGGCTCGTACACGAGGGCTACGCCGTGGTCATACGCGACATAGTCTCGCAGAATATGAGCAAATACGCCGCCGAGACCGCCGCAATGGAGATACGCCGCGACAGCAGCGGCATACAGGAGCTCGCTCCGCTCATCACCGACATCGACGACAGAGCTCCCGCGGCGAAATATATCGCCGATAACTATACTGCTCCCGCCTATGTGACGATGTTCAAGCTCATAGGCTTCCTGATACTGTTCGTGGCGGCGGCGGTGCTGATATACCTCATATTGCAGCAGTATATGTCCAAGGACGAGGCGCATATCAGCGTCGGCGACCACATATGCGGCGGCATAATCGGTATCATCAAGGGCGGTCTGTTCGTGACCGTAGCCGCGGCACTGGTGCGGGTATGGGCTATAATGGGCAGCGACGAGATGCTGTTTTTCAATAACAGCGTCATAGACCAATCACTTATCTTCAAATATTTCTACACCTTCGTATCGTCGCTGTAAGGCGGCAGATACGGACTCCGCAGCGGTATGCGCGGAGACTCATCGGCACATCTGCTTAACAGGAGGTAAAACCCTATGATAATGTGCAGCAACTGCAAAAAACGACCTGCCGTGGTATTCATCACCTCTGTACAGGGAAACGACAAGAAGAACGAGGGACTCTGCCTCGCCTGTGCAAGGGAGAGAAAGATACCGCAGGTAGCGGAATATATGGAAAAGCTCGGCATAACCGACGAGGAGATAGACCAGCTCTCCGACCAGATGATGGGTATGCTCGACGGCGACTCGTTCGAGATGGGCGGACAGGGCATAATGCCCGACTTCATCTCGAATATGTTCGGCGACGAGGACGCGGGCGAGTCCAAGGAGGACGGCACCTCCGCCCCCAAGAGCGAGGATAAGCCCCGCAGGAAGGGACTCTTCGGGCGTGACAAGTCAGAGAAGAAGGAAAAGAAGAAGGAGCTCAAGTTCCTCGGAAGCTACTGCACCAACCTCTCGCAGAAGGCTGCCGACGGCGAGCTCGACCGCATAATCGGCAGAGACAAGGAGATAGCGCGCGTGATACAGATACTCTCGCGCCGCACCAAGAACAACCCCTGCCTCATCGGTGAACCGGGCGTCGGCAAGACCGCCATCGCCGAGGGCATCGCTCAGCGCATAAACGAGGGCAACGTTCCGCTGAACCTTGCCGACAAGAAGCTGTATCTGCTCGACCTCACCGCTCTCGTCGCGGGAACTCAGTTCCGCGGACAGTTCGAGAGCCGCGTAAAGGGGCTCGTAGACGAGGTCAAGAGCGAGGGCAACATCATACTCTTCATCGACGAGGTGCACAATCTCGTCGGAGCGGGCGACTCCGAGGGCTCGATGAACGCCGCCAATATCCTCAAGCCCGCACTCTCGCGCGGAGAGGTGCAGGTCATCGGAGCTACGACGTTCGGCGAGTACAGGAAGTACATCGAGAAGGATTCAGCGCTCGAGCGCCGCTTCCAGCCCGTCACCGTCACCGAGCCCACCGTCGAGGACACCGTGAACGTGCTCCTCGGTATCAAGAAATACTACGAGGACTACCACAAGGTGCACATCTCCGACTACCTTATCAGGGTGTGCGCGGTGCTGTCCGAGAGATATATCACCGACCGCTTCCTGCCCGATAAGGCTATCGACCTCATGGACGAGGGCTGCGCGCACGCGAATATTCGCTCGCCCGAGATAGCCGAGTACGCAAAGGTGCAGAAGGAGATAGCGGTGCTCGAGGGCATGGAGAAGACCCTCTCCGAGCAGAGCGAGCCCGATTATCAGGCGCTCGCGGAGGTCAAGGGCAAGCTCATACACGCCCGCGACAACGCCGCTCAGCTCAAGGAGAAGGCGGAGAACGTGCAGGTCGAGGAGGGCGACATCACCAAGGTAGTCGAGCTGTGGACGGGTATCCCCGCAAGCAAGATCGCCGAGACGGAATTCCTCAAGATAACCAAGCTCGAGAGCGCGCTGAAGAAACGCGTCCTCGGACAGGACGAGGCTGTGGAGGTGCTCACGCGCGCCATAAAGCGCACGAGGGTGCAGCTCAACAAGCGCCGCAGACCCGCGTCGTTCATATTCGTAGGACCTACGGGCGTCGGCAAGACCGAGCTCGTGAAGGCGCTCTCCGAGGAGCTCTTCGACTCCACCGAGCCGCTTATCCGCCTCGATATGACCGAGTATATGGAGAAGCACTCCGTGGCGCGAATGATAGGCTCGCCTCCCGGCTACGTCGGCTACGATGAGGCGGGACAGCTCACCGAGAAGGTCCGCCGCAAGCCCTATTCCGTTATCCTCTTCGACGAGATAGAGAAGGCTCACCCCGACGTAATGAATATCCTCATGCAGATCCTCGACGAGGGTCACATCGACGACGCTCAGGGCAGAAACATCAACTTCGAGAACACCATAATCTGCATGACCTCTAACGCAGGCTCAACCGACAAGAGCGTGGGAGTCGGCTTCAACCGCACTGTTGACGAGATATCCAAGGATAAGGCGATGAAGGGGCTGCGCGATTTTCTGCGCCCCGAGTTCATCAGCCGTATCGACGAGGTGGTCGTGTTCAGACAGCTCACGAAGGAGGACTTCGCACGTATCGCCGCACTGATGATAGACGAGATGAAGGAGCCGCTCGCGGAGAAGGACATCACCGTCTCCTACGACGAGGAGGCGCTCGCACTCATCGCGGAGAAGTCCTTCGGCAAGCCCTACGGAGCGCGTGACATCCGCCGCGTTATCCGTCAGGAGGTCGAGGACAAGGTCGCGGAAATGATAATCACCGAGCAGTCTGATATCGCAGAGATACACATCTCCGCCGACGGCGGCACGATAACCGTTACAGGAAAGAAAAAGGAGCAGACGGAAGAATGAGCATAAGGAAGATCATAGCCGCGGCTGCGGCTGCGGCAGTGCTGGCACTGTCAGCGGGCTGCGGAGACAGCAAACCTACTTCATCAGTATCAACGGTCGAGGGCGTCACCATGCCGACCTACAGCAAGAGCGTGCAGGCAGCGGTCGACGGTCCCAAGCTGATGTTCACGAACGTGGAGGCTGCCGCGGGCGAGACCGCCGAGGTCTCGCTGCTTGTCAGCGGAGCCAGCAATAACTGGACAATGTGCGGCCTGCACATCTTCTTCGGCGACGAGCTCGAATGCGTCATGGACGACCCCGCGCAGAACTTCATCGAGTATGAGCTCGGTCCCGCCTCAAAGCGTGCGTCGCTCTCGGTGGGTATGCTGTGGACGAACAAGCTCCCCGCAGAGCTGACCTCGAGCCACCTCAGCTGCCTCTTCTTCACCGAGACCTTCGACGGCGATAAGGGCGGAGACGGCGAGATAGTCAAGTTCTTCTTCAAGGTGCCCGAGAATGCGAAGAAGGGTACCGTCTATCCTATAGGAATTTACTATATGCCGCCCGATGACGTCCGCGAGGATATGTTCCGCAATACCGAAAACGACCGTTCGCTCGAAAAATACGCCTTCGAGAACTGGACAGGCGGCAGCGTTACGGTAGTATGAGATAACATTTCAAGCGGCACAAAGTTGGAAAATTCGGCATTCTGTGACAGAATTGTGAAAAAATCTATTGACTTTATCGCTTTGATATGCTATGATATAGCTATACTTATTTTATATGGAGGAATTCACTATGGAAGACAATAAGCTCAATCCCGCAGGCGTTCCCGAGGAGATAAAGGACACAGCCGAGGCTGCTGCCGACGCTGCTCAGGAAGGCGCTGATACATTAGCAGACAAGATCGCCGACAAGGTAGAAGCCATCGGCGATAAGGCAGAGGATATCGGCGGCAAGGTCGCTGACACCGTTACAGGTGTCGTTGAAGCCGCCGGCGAAACTGCCGACGAGTTCGGCGACAAGGTCGTTGACGTGGTAAAGGGCGCTGACGACGCTGCA
>JAUMVH010000009.1:338-26906 GCA_030530245.1 Ruminococcus sp. | reverse complement strand
ATATCCTCGATTACTGATAAAAGCGTAAATACTGAAAAAGGAGTTATAAAAATGAAAACATATGAAGGAAACCTTGTACCCAAGGACGTCAGGATTGGTATCGTCGTTGCACGATTCAACGAGTTCATCACGAACAAGCTCCTCGGCGGAGCTATCGACACTCTCAAGCGTCACGAGCTACCCGAGAATTCGATAGACGTAGCGTGGGTGCCCGGAGCATTTGAGATACCGCTCATCGCCTCGAAGATGGCTAAGTCGGGCAAATACGACGCCATCATCTGCCTCGGAGCCATAATCCGCGGCAGCACGTCCCACTACGACCTCGTGTGCAACGAGTGCGCGAAGGGCATAGCGCAGGTGTCGCTCAGCAGCGATATCCCCGTGATGTTCGGCGTTATCACCACCGAGAATATCGAGCAGGCTATCGAGCGTGCAGGCTCCAAGGCGGGCAACAAGGGCAGCGAGTGCGCTGAGGGCGCTATCGAGATGATAAACCTTATCCGCGAGATAGAGGACTGACATAACGAAAGGCAGAGTGCATAGATATAGAGAAAACAGGCTTATTCAGCGGATTCCGCAGTAAATATATCGGAGACAAGCATTTCTACAGGAGCGTGCTGGTCATGGTGGTGCCGATGATACTGCAAATGCTCGTCACCAACTTCGTGAGTATGCTCGACAACATCATGCTCGGGCGCGTAGGCACGGAGCAGATGAGCGGCGCCTCCATCGTCAACCAGTACGTCTTCATCTTCATCATATCCACATTCGGAGCCGTATCGGGTCCGAGCATATTCGGAGCGCAGTTCTTCGGCAAGGGCGACTCCAAGGGGCAGATGTACACGTTCAGGTTCAGGCTGCTCGTCTGTCTTATCATAGCTGTTATCGCAGCTTTGCTGTTTTACTTCTTCGACGACGAGCTGATATCGCTCTTCCTGAGCAAGGACGACTCTCCCGAGCAGACAGCGGCTACCCTCGGCTACGGCAAGACGTATATGTCCATCATGATACTCTCGCTCGTGCCGAATGCAGTACGGCAGGCGTACGCGAGCGTAGTCAGCGAGTGCGGCGAGACGAAGATACCTATGGCAGCTTCAATGACGGCGGTCGCGGTGAACCTCGTGCTCGACTACGGGCTCATCTTCGGCAGGCTCGGTATGCCCGAGCTCGGAGTAACGGGCGCCGCCATTGCGACAGTTGCCGCAAAGATAGTGGAGGCGGCAGTCATCGTCGTGTGGGTGCACACCCACCCCGCGCGCAACCGCTATGCCAAGGGTGCATACAGCGGCTTCGGCATACCCTCGCATCTGGCGGGGAGTATGCTCGTGAAGGGCGTGCCGCTCCTCATAAACGAGTTCCTGTGGGCAGCGGGAATGTCCGTCATTGCCCAGTGCTATTCGGTGCGCGGACTCGACGTTGTTGCCGCGCGCAACATCTCGACCACGCTCACGAATCTGTTCAGCACGGTGTACGTTCAGCTCGGAGCCTGCATCGCGATAATCGTCGGAGCAAAGCTCGGCGCGAACAAGCTCCGCGACGCGAGGGATACGGATAACAAGCTGCTGTTTTTCAGCATAGCGGCGTCGGTAGTCGTGGGAGTGCTCATACTGCCGCTCGCAAAGCTGTTCCCGATGGTGTACAACACGAGCGATGAGGTCAGGGACATCGCGGCGTATATGATAATGATAACGGCGTGTGTTTTCCCGCTGTGGTCGTATACGAACGCCTGCTATTTCACCCTCCGCAGCGGCGGAAAAACGGGGATAACCTTCCTGTTTGACTTTGGCTTCACGTGGCTGCTCGTCATACCGCTGGCGCTCGTGCTCGCGTATCTGACCGAGCTCCCGATAAGACCGCTCTTTGCGATAATCAACTTTGCGGAGATAGTCAAGGTCATAATCGGCTATTTCATGGTCCGCAGCGACATATGGATAAACAATATAGTCAACGATAAATAAAAAGGACGTCTCGTACGAGACGTCCTTTTGCTTTTTACAGAAAAATCAAGCCATGCCTGCTGTGATGATAGCCATCTTGTAGACCTCGTCAGCTGTGCAGCCGCGCGAGAGATCGTTGATGGGAGCATTGAGTCCCTGAAGGATAGGACCGTAAGCCTCGAAGCCGCCGAGACGCTGAGCTATCTTGTAGCCGATATTGCCAGCCTCGATGAGCGGGAAGATGAATGTGTTAGCCTGTCCCGCTACCTTGGAGTCGGGGCACTTTGTCTTCGCGACCTCAGCCGAAACAGCCGCGTCGAACTGGAACTCGCCGTCGATAACGAGCTCAGGAGCAAGCTTGCGAGCCTCGATAACAGCGTCGTGGCTGAGCTGAACAGTGCCGCCCTTGCCCGAGCCGTATGTCGAGAAGCTGAGTACAGCTACCTTGGGGTCGATACCGAAGAAATCAGCTGTTCTTGCGGTCTCGACAGCTACCTCTGCGAGCTGCTGAGCAGCTGTGAGGACAACGTTGCCGTCCTTGTCGAGCTTGTCCGCGTAGCTGAGGTTGATAGCGCAGTCACCCATAGCGATACGCTCCTCCTTGCCGTCCTTCTCGCGGAAGAGAATGAACGACGAGCTTACGAGGTTAGCGCCCTTCTTGGTCTTGATTATCTGGAGAGCGGGACGAACTGTATCGGCTGTGGAGTAGGTAGCGCCTCCGAGGAGAGCGTCAGCCTTGCCCGCCTTAACGAGCATAGTGCCGAAGTAGTTGGACTTCGAGAGAGCCGCGCGGCACTCGTCCTCAGTCATCTTGCCCTTGCGGAGCTCGAACATCTGAGCTACGAGCAAGTCGAACTCGGGATATGAAGCAGGGTCGATTATCTCAGCGCCGTCGATATTGAAGCCGCCCTCGGCAGCCGCAGCCTTTACCTTTGAAGCCTCGCCGCAGAGGATAACGCCCATGAGACCCTCCTTGAGGAGCCTGTCTGTGGCGGAGAGGATACGCTGGTCTTCGCCCTCGGTGAATACGATAGTTTTCTTGCTTGCCTTGAGATTGGCAATAAGCTTGTCAAACATTCCCATTGTTTTGACCTCCATAATTATGAATTGAGCCGTTTCGGAAACTGTCCGTCGGAACGTGCATAAATATTATACCATATTGCGGAAAATAATTCAATAGCGAATTTTCAATAATTTTTTAAATTCGCAAAAGCCTTGTATTCCGCACACTTGTATGCTATTATTATAATGACGGAATATATACCGCGAGAGGAGGAACAAATATGCAATTCAGAAAGACTTTATCCCTGCTCGTATCCGCGGCTATGGTGCTCGGGTGCGGTACGGAGCTGATACCGCCTGCCATAGCAGTTTCCGCAGCCGACGAGGAAAGCAGCTTCATCACCAGCGGCGACTGGCGCTACGAGCTCGTCGAGGGCGGGGCAAGAGTTACCGAACATCTGGTGCTCGACCCTGACAGCTATGTACACAAGGTCACTCTGCCGACAGAGCTCGACGGGTACAAGGTCGTATCATTCGCTTACGGAGCGTTCAAGAACGACGAAATGACATATGAAGTTTATGTTCCCGACGATATGACGGCTGAATTCGATGACAACTGGCTGTTTGAATCACGGGTATGCGATATCCATCAGAACGGTCTTTGGTTCAGCACGGATACATACAGGACTGACCCGGGTTTTAGATTATATAGCTGGGAAAAGAAGAAAACTATCTATGATAATGATGATATTGGTGTCGAACCAGTGGCTACTACAATGGCTCTTGCAAATGTGACGACACCTGCCGCAACAACGCCGACTGCCGCTGTTACGGAGACTGAGAATGACGATACCATATATGACGTTGTCGTACCCGATAAGATAATAGGTCACCCTGTCACCGAAATGAGCGAAAGTATTTTTGCCAATGTGACCAATATCGGCGCGCTGACTCTGCCTGATACTCTTAAATACATAGACGCGGGAATGTTTATGTTCTCGTCTATCACCTCGGTCAATATCCCTAAGAGTACGGAGGTCATACCCGATAACTGTTTCAGCGGCTGTACGTCGCTGGAGAAGGTATATTTCCACGACGACCTCTTTATCGTATCAAACTCCGCGTTCGCAGGCTGTCCGTGCTATGACAGTATCCCCGATAAATACAAGGATATGACCGAGACAGCCTACTCCTGCTATCAATTCTGGTGGGGAACGAAAACGGTCGGCGACTGGGTACTGTACTTCAAGAAATACTTCGACCCCGAAAAGGAAACGGAGGTCGCCCTGTATGCGCCTGTCGGGGATAGGCGTGAGCTCGTGATTCCGAAGGAAGTAGGCGGCTATACTATCAATACCGTGGCGAGGCAAAGTATCCTTAAAAATCGGAATGTGACCGAGGTCTCATTCGAGGACGGAGTTACCGTTGTGCCGAATATGAGCAACAGCTCGATAGAAAAGATAACTATCCCCACGTCCGTAACTCAGCTGAAAAACGTTTTCCAAGGCTGTGATAAGCTGACCTCGGTGACGATACCTTCCAACATAACATACCTCTACAAGACCTTCACGAACTGCAAAAATCTCAAAGAGATAATATTCGAGGGCGACGAGATAACCATTGACGGCGGTTCGTTTTCCAATGTCCCGATAAGCAGCATAGAGCTTCCGGGAACTTGTACGCTTTATCCCAACGCTCTCCCGACCACCTGCAAGGATATATCATTCAGAGCAGGCGACAAGGTCAGGATAACAGGTATGCCGATAGAAGCAGAATTGATAGTTACCGACAACAACGGTTTGACCAGTGTAAAGAAAAGGCTCGCTGATTTCAGGAGCCTGAAATTCGACCCCGACGTTAAGGAGGTCGTTATAAGCGGAACCGCCTTTTCAAAGTCGAACATCGAGGAGGTACAGTTCCCGAACGGCAAGGTCACGCTTGAATTCGGAGCATTCAAGGATTGTCCGAATCTGAAAGAGATAACCTTTTCGGGCGACGCCGATATCGCCTCTAATGCGTTCAGCGGCTGTCCCAATCTTGAAAGCGTAACTCTCGGAGGCAAGTGCACGGTAGGCGACCTCGCATTCAGCGACTGTTCCAAGCTCACTAACGTCAGTCTTGATGAAACGCAGGACATATCCGCTCGCTGCTTCAATGGCTGCAAAAATCTCTTCTGCATTAACGGCGTAGAGGTCGTACCCGAGAACAGTTTCGAGGTAGCACCCGAGTTGAATGACTATTTCTACAGAAGCTGCCAAACTGCGCTTGAGGTCGGCTTCGTCGACAGGTTCACGATGAACCGCGTGAAGGAAGTCGTCGCCGCGACTGTGGACGACTCCATGACTGATATTGAGAAGGTGAAGGCTCTGCACGACTGGGTCTGCAACAATACCGTATACGACAGCAGCGACGAGAACGACCTCGCAAACCACGTGGATTCGGCGGTATTCTTCGACGGAGTCGCCGTGTGCGAGGGCTATGCGAAGGCGTACAATCTGCTGCTCCACGAGGCGGGGATAGAGTCCTGCTACGTGTACAACTCCTCCCACGCTTGGAATATGGTCAAGCTCGGCGACGACTGGTACCACTCCGACACCACATGGGACGACGGCGACAAGGTTTCCTATGACTGGTTCCTGTGCACGGACGCTGAGCTCAAGGCGGCGGGCGGCTTGCACAGCGAGTGGTCGCTGAACAGCCCTTCCTACCTTCACAGCTCCCAGCCGACAGTCCTGCCGACAGCCGCAAGAGTTTTCGGCGACGTCGACGCTGACGGGCTCATCACCTTCGACGACGCGGCAAAGCTCCGCGATATAATTATCGGCGGCGGGGAGTACGGCTGCCCGTTCGACCTCAGCTGCGACGGCGCGCTTACCTCTGCGGACGTGGCGGCGCTGCTGGCAAAGCTTAGCGATAACAGCAACGATATGGGCGACGTGAACGGCGACGGCAGGGTGGACTCCTCGGACGCTTCGGCGGTGCTCGCGGAGTATTCACGCCTCTCCACGGGCGAAGAGCCGACCTTCTCGCGGGAGCAGGCTCTCGCGGGCGACCTCAACTCCGACGGCAGAAACGACTCCACCGACGCCTCGAAGATACTCGGCTACTACAGTCTCGTCTCCACGGGCGGTACGGCTGATATCGCGGCATATCTCGGATAAACGAAAAGACCTCATCGGCTGATGAGGTCTTTTTTTATGCAGCTGCCTGCGCCTTATTCTTGGGCTTGAAGATAACGTAGACGATGATTAGTACGGCTCCGAGAGCGGCAACGCCTATGCTCGTGTAGAGGAAGGTGTTCGTGAGGAGCTTCATCGTCTCGGTGTAGGCGGTGTATATCTGTGCCTGCTTTATCGAGAACGAGCTGAAATAGTCCGTCGCGAGCAGGTACACGCACGGCACGATGCCGATGATACCCGCGATGAGTGCCGAGACTCCCGTCCAGTAGACCGCCTCCGACTTGGCGTCGAGGTTCAGCAGCAGGAGCATAACGAGCAGTACCAGTATCGTCGCAGCCGCACCCACCATTATGAGGTCGATACGCGTATAGACCTGCGAGAGCTTGCCGAGAACGCCGTGGCTGCCGAGTGCGCCGAACTTGTAAACGTCGCAGTATTCGCCGATTATCTTGTAGGCGCCCGACTTGGTGCCCTTGAGCTTCTGCTCGAATTTGTCGTCCTTCTGATAGCCGATACTGTCGGCGTAGTCGTTGAAGAACCTGTCGATGGACTCCTCGAGAGCCTCGTTTTCGAGCTCGGTCGACGAAATGCCGCCGCGAAGCCGATGGAAGCCGTTGTCAATGGTCCGGTCGATGATACCGCCGAGGTACTCGGTGTCGATGGCGTCCATATATACGTCCGCGGGAATGCCCGACGCGGAGGAGCGCTCCTTGAAGTATTTTTCGAGCTCTGAGCAGACCTTCTCGTCGAGGTCGTACTTATCGGAGATACACTTGAACTGCTTCTCATTTATGCAGACCTTTGCAATGCCCGCGCCCATGGCTGCGATAGTACAGAACACCAGCAGCACCGACACGATTATGGAGGCAATATACGAAAATGCATTTTTCATATTACTCAGCCTCCTTTACATCGGTATAAAAGGCGCTTTTCACGGGAGCGCAGATAACGCCGACGCGCTGGTCGGTATTGCCGAGAATGTCCCGCTTGCAGGTGTAGAGCGTGAGCTTCGTCTCCGTGGACGGCACGACATATTTCCTGTCGGCGGCATTGAAGGTTATGAGCTCCGTCACCTTGTAGGTGAACTCGCCGTAATTGGTGCTGACGGTGATAACGTCGTCCTTTTTGAGCTTGGAGAGGTTCGCGAAGAACGTGTCAACGTGCGCGCTGATGACGGCGTTGCCCTCGGTGCCGATGACTACCGAGCCCGACGACTGACAGGCGCCCTTTTCGAGCAGCTCGGACTGGCTGCCCCAGTATACGGGCACGTCAACGTCGAAGGCGTCACACTTGATGAGCGCGTACATCTCGCCAAATTTGGGGCGCACGACCTCGCCTGTCTCGGAGGTATCGCCCGTGTGTGCGGCGATGTCGTTGTCGCGTATAACGAGCCCCGAGTCATCGGACGGGTCGGTCTTGAGCTTGTCCATGAAAGCGATATCCGCGTACATTTTCAGCTTGTCGTAGGGCTTGATAAGCGCGACGGATACCACTGCGGCGCATATCGCCGCGATAAAAAACGGAGCGGCGATGTGCGGTATTATCGTGTTTTTCTTTTTTGTGCTCATGTCAGATATTGCTGTCCTCTCTGCCGAAGCACTTCTTCACAACGAGGTACATACCCGCCGCAGCTGTGAGCAGGAGAGCTCCCGCGGCGGCGAAGATACCGCGCCTGTCGTAGCCTGTATTCTCGACGACGTCCTTTGCCTGACTGACCGCGACGAGCTCGCCGTCGGAATTCTTCATGGATATCTTGACATTGTCGTCGCTGACCTCATCGACAGTGAGGGTGAGGTTCATATCGTCGGTTATCTTCTTCATATCGTCGATAACTTCCATTTTCTTATCGGCGGGGAGCTGCTTCATCAGGCTCCTGTACTCCTCGGGCGAGAGATTATCAATGATGACCTTCTGCTGCTCGGGAGTGAAGGTCGCGAGGTAAGCCTGCTTCTCCTCGTAGGTGAGAGCGATGAACGCCGCTGTGCTGATACGTGTGAACGTCGAGCCGTCGGGCATCGTGAGCGTTATCACGTCGGGCTGAGCGGGAGTCGTCTCGCCTCCTGCGGCAGTAGTGGTCGTGGACGGAGCCTGCGTAGCTGCGGGCGGAACGGTAGCGTTCGGGTCGTAGGGCACCTCGGTGACTATCTTGTGCCCCGACTCGCGGAGCTGCTCCATGTACACATCAATGACCTCGGGCGGGTAGAGCTCGGGGTTGGCGTAGTATTCGTTCCAGCCCTGCTGGATGAGGTCCTCGGAGTAGCCCAGCTGGCGTGCGAGCTCGGCGGCTTCCTCGGGGGTAGCTGCGTCGGCATATATGGGAGCTGACATAAGAGCGCACACAACAGCGCCCGCAGTCAGAGCCTTGGCGAAAAAGTGTTTCATTTTGGTTCCTCCTCTTTCTATAATAAAAACATTATAACAATTATGCAGTCAAATGTCAAGTTCGGCAGCCGCAAAGCCTGCCATGATAATATTATATGTACGAAAATGTAAGAAATGTGACGGCTTGCGGAAAGGTATATGAGAGCGTTTATCGGCTCGGCTTCGGGAAAAATGAAAATTTTTCCGCGGCGGTTGCAATTTATTATCATTTGTGGTATAATTAGTAACATAAAATCATCGGAGGTATTTATGCGTATCCGACACAAACCGTGGGCAAAGCCCGAGCTTGAGGCTTGCCCGTTCTATATACACGACCCGCAGGAGCAGAAGGGCAGGTGGACAGCCCTCTTCTCCGAGCCCGACCGTCCACTGTACGTGGAGCTCGGCTGCGGCAAGGGCGGCTTCATCTCGCAGGCTGCACCCGCTCATCCCGAGATAAACTTCGTGGCGATGGACATCAAAAACGAGATGCTGGTGCTCGCAAAGCGCAAGCTCGAAGCGGCATACAGCGAGAAGAATATGCAGCCCGACAACGTCCGCATAGCGATACAGAACATCGAGCGCCTCGAGCTCGCGTGGGACGAGAACGACCGCGCCGACAGGATATACATCAATTTCTGCAATCCGTGGCCCAAGAAGAAGCACAAAAAGCGCCGCCTCACGCACACGCGGCAGCTCCTCAACTATAAGAAGTTCCTGCGGGGCGAGCTGTGGTTCAAGACGGACGACGACGAGCTCTTCGAGGAGTCGTTCGAGTACTTCGCAGAGGCGGGATACCGTATCAAGTTCAGCACCCGCGACCTCCACAGCGAAACGGGTATCGAGAACTTCGTCACAGAGCACGAGAATATGTTTACAGCCGAGGGAAAGAAGATAAAATTCCTCATAGCTGAGCCTGTAAAGGAGGACTAAGGTATGAAATATCAGAAGGACTTTAAAAAAGTCTCGTTCGGATTCGGCAATGAAAAGGTCGCAGGTAAGGGCAGCCTTGCCGAGCAGCACACGCCTCCCGAGAAAAACGTCGACGACAAGACCGCGCTCATCACTGTCGTATTGCAGGTGCTCATCGGAGTAGTCGCAATTGCCATAAAAATCTTCCTCGGGAAGAAATTTTTCGATAAGGCGACGAAAAAGAAGAACAAGAAGGAAAAGAAAAAGGCTAAAAAGCTCGCAAAAAAGGCGGCAAAGCGGAGATAAGGAGACTTTTCGGTATTTTCGCTTACCCCCTTTACAAAAAAGCGAAGATATGTTATAATCAGTAGTGTTGAAAACTAACTACCCTTTAATTCGATCCTGAGAGGTTGACAAGGCGTGTTGCTTTATATTATAACTATGTCATAGCTATAGCTGTAAGTATGCCCGTCTGTCAGTTCAGACGGGCATTTTTGCTGAAAGGAGCCTGCTATGGAGAAAAAGCACATTATCATGGACGACGCCGCTGTCGGACGTGCCGTCGCGCGTATCTCGTACGAGATAGTCGAGCGCAACAAGGGCGTCGAAAATATATGCGTCGTCGGTATAATCTCGCGCGGAGCTCCCATAGGCAAGCGTATCGCCGCGAAGCTCGGGGAGCTCGAGCACGCCGAGGTGCCGTTCGGTACGCTCGACATCACACCGTACAGGGACGACGTATCCGAGACGGTGAGCGACGAGGCGACGGATATACCGTTCTCCGTGACGGACAAGAATGTCATCATCGTCGACGACGTCATATTTACGGGCAGGAGCGTCCGCGCCGCTATCGACGCCATAATCAAGCGCGGCAGACCGCGTTCGATACAGCTTGCGGTGCTGATCGACAGGGGACACCGCGAGCTCCCGATACGTCCCGATTACGTCGGCAAGAACCTGCCGACCTCGCATAATGAAAAGGTAAAGGTCTCGGTAACGGAGCTCGACGGGTGCGACTCCGTTGCGATATACGGCTGAATCTGCAAAGGAGGAAACAATGTCATCACTACTCATCAAGAACATACGCGCAGTTGACGCAAAGAACGACTTCACGACCGACGTCCTCATACAGGACGGGAAAATAGCGGAGGTCGCCAGCAATATCCGCCTCGGAGCCGAGAACATCATCGACGGCACTGACCTCGTGCTCATGCCGTCGCTGTTCGATATGCACGTACATCTCCGCGACCCCGGGTTCACCCACAAGGAGGACGTGCTGACAGGTTGCTCGGCGGCGCTTGCGGGAGGAGTCACAGGTGTCCTCGCAATGCCGAATACCGACCCGCCCTGCGACAATCCCGAGACGATACGCTACATAATCGAAAAGGCGGAGGGTACGGGAGTTGACGTCTATCCCGTCGGCTGTATC
Source organism: Ruminococcus sp. (assembly GCA_030530245.1). GTDB lineage: Bacteria > Bacillota > Clostridia > Oscillospirales > Ruminococcaceae > Ruminococcus. The sequence continues at coordinate 16,086 of JAUMVH010000009.1, read as the reverse complement.
ACGGGCAAGATGAAAGGCGACGGGCTCTGCGACTACGACGCGCTCAAGGAGGCAGGCTGTATCTGTATTTCCGACGACGGCAGACCTGTCGAAAATGCGGAGAATATGCGCAAGGCTTTAGAACTCTCGAACACGAACGGACTGCTTGTTGCCTCACACTGCGAGGACCTCAATATCATAAACAAGGGCATAATCAACAAGGGCGAGACCTCCGCGAAGCTCGGCGTCAAGGGCATGGACAGGGCTTCCGAGGACTACATCACTGCCCGCGAGATGATACTCGCCTCGTCGGTGAATGCCCGCATACACATCTGCCACGTCTCGACCGAGGGCAGCGCAGCTATGATACGCTTTGCGAAATCCCGCGGAGTGAAGGTCACCTGCGAGACCGCGCCGCACTACTTCATGCTCACGGACAAGCTCCTCGAGAAGCGCGATGCCGACTACCGCATGAACCCGCCGCTCCGCACTCCCGAGGACGTGAAGGCGATAATCGCGGCGATAAAGGACGGCACCATCGACTGCATAATCACCGACCACGCACCGCATACAGCCAAGGAAAAGGCTGACTTCGAGACTGCTCCGAACGGCGTTGTTGGGCTGGAGACCTCGCTCGCGGCGACTCTCACGGCTCTGTATCATATGGGAGAGATAAGCCTCAACAAGGTCGTGGAGCTTATGTGCGTGAACCCGCGCCGTATCCTCGGACTGGAAGTCCCCGCGATACAGGTCGGCAAGACGGCAGACCTCGTCATCGCCGACATCGGCAGGAAGTGGACTGTCGAGCCCGATAAGCTCCACTCGAAATCGCACAATACCGTATTCAAAGGCATGACGCTCACAGGCAAGCCGCTCGTCACGATATCGAAGGGCGTTATCCGCTACGACGCAAGATAAGCTCGGACATTCAAGTCCGCTAAAATAAAAAACGGAGGTATGGATCATGTCATTTGACAGACTCATTGAAAAGATCATTGAACTCAAAAATCCTACGGTGGTAGGTCTCGACCCCAAGCTTGAATATGTGCCCGAGTACATTCAGCGCCGCTATCTCGACAAGGACGGCTGGACGCTCAAAGCTGCCGCAAAGGCGATATACGACTTCAATCAGGCGATAATCGACGAGATACACGACATAGTCCCCGCGATAAAGCCGCAGGCGGCGTACTACGAGATGTACGGTCACTACGGTATCAGGACGCTCGAAAAGACTATCCGCTACGCAAAGCTTAACGGAATGTTCGTCATGACCGACGGCAAGCGCAACGACATCGGCGCTACCATGGAGGCTTACACGAACGCTCACCTCGGTGTAACGGCTGTCGGCGAGAACGAGCTTGAAGCCTTCGGTGCGGACGCTCTCACGGTCAACGGCTATCTCGGGAGCGACGGTATAAATCCGCTTCTCAACGTGTGCCGTCAGCGTGACAAGGGCATATTCGTGCTCGTCAAGACCTCCAACCCGTCGAGCGGTGAGCTTCAGGATATGAAGCTCGCGGACGGTCGTACCATATATGAAGCAATGGGCGATATGTGCGAGAAGTGGGGCAGCGAGGCTATCGGCAAATTCGGCTACTCCGACGTGGGAGCAGTCGTGGGCGCGACCTATCCCGAGATGCTCACGGAGCTCCGTAAGAGGCTCCCGCATACGATGTTCCTCGTGCCAGGCTACGGTGCACAGGGCGGCGGAGCCGAGGGCTTGAAGGGCGGCTTCGACGAGAACGGTCTCGGCGCGATAGTCAACTCCTCGCGCGCGGTGATGTGCGCATACAAGAAGGAGGGCTGCGACGAGCGCGACTTCGCAAAGGCAGCCCGCCGCGAGGTGATACGCATGAGGGACGATATCACGCAGTATATCGACCTCAAGTAAATTCTGTTCAGACCGCCTTACAATGGCGTGAGGTGTGTTTATAAATCCCCAACCTCTATATTTTCAACAAGGAGGACTTTCAGAAATGTCATTATTCAACATGAGCGAAAAAGCCTACCTTATGCTCGCAAACGGGCAGGTCTTCGAGGGCAGGAGCTTCGGCGCGAAGGGCACTGTCATCGGCGAGGTCGTATTCACGACAGGTCTGACGGGCTATCAGGAGACGCTCACCGACCCGAGCTACTTCGGGCAGATAGTCACGCAGACGTTCCCGCTCATCGGCAACTACGGCGTCAACTCCGAGGACAGCGAGTCCGCGAGGTCGTACGTCAGCGGCTATATCGTGCGCGAGTGGTGCAATGCTCCGTCGAATTTCCGATGTGAGGGCAACATAAACGACTTCCTCACCGAGCACAACATCATCGGCATACACGGTATCGACACCCGCCGCCTCACCCGCGTTATACGCGAGGCAGGCGTTATGAACGGCGTCATCACGACCGAGAACGTCTTTGAGAAGAAGGACGAGCTCCTTGCTCAGGTGAAGGCGTTCGCAGTCCGTGAAGCCGTAAAGAACGTGACCAATACCGAGACTCTCACCTATGAACCCGAGGAGAAGAAGTACCGCGTGGTGCTGTTCGATTTCGGCTACAAGCGCAATATCCGCCGCGAGCTCGTCAAGCGCGGCTGTGAGGTCATCGTAGTTCCCGCGTATACAACAGCGGAGCAGGTGAAGGAGCTCGCTCCCGACGGTATCATGTTCTCGAACGGACCGGGAGACCCCGCTGAAAATGTTGATATAATCGCAAATATCCGCGAGATACAGAAGCTCGGCATACCGATATTCGGTATCTGTCTCGGTCACCAGCTGATGGCGCTCGCCAACGGCGGACGCACCGAGAAGCTCAAATACGGTCACCGCGGAGCAAATCAGCCCGTTATCGACCTCGAGAGCGGACTTACCTACGTTACCAGCCAGAACCACGGCTACGCTGTCATCGGCGACAGCATCGACCCGTCGGTCGGCAGGGTATCGCACATAAACGCCAACGACAAGACCTGCGAGGGCATACACTATACCTCCGTAAACGCCCGCACCGTGCAGTTCCACCCCGAGGCACACGGCGGACCGCTCGATACGGCGTACTTGTTCGACGATTTCGTTGAGACTATGAAGGAGGGTAAGTGATATGCCGCTGAGAAGTGATATAAAAAAGGTACTCGTCATCGGTTCGGGACCCATAGTTATAGGACAGGCGGCTGAGTTCGACTATGCGGGAACTCAGGCTTGCCGCGCACTCAAGCAGGAGGGGCTTGAGGTCATACTCGTCAACTCCAACCCCGCCACGATAATGACCGACAAGGCAATGGCGGACAAGGTCTACATCGAGCCGCTGACCCTCGACGTCATCAAGCGTATCATCGAAATGGAAAAGCCCGACAGCCTGCTCTCGACCCTCGGCGGTCAGACGGGACTGACGCTGTCCATGCAGCTCGCGGAGGAGGGGTTCCTCGAGGCGCACAACGTGAAGCTCCTCGGTGCCGACCCCGAGACTATCCACAAGGCTGAGGACAGACAGGCGTTCAAGGACACGATGGAAAAGATAGGCGAGCCGTGCATACCCTCGAAGGTCGTTGAGACCGTCGAGGACGCGCTCGACTTTGCCAAGGTCATAGACTATCCCGTTATCGTGCGTCCCGCGTTCACTCTCGGAGGAACGGGCGGCGGTATCGCCAACAACGAGGCTGAGCTCCACGAGATAGCCACGAACGGACTCCGCCTGTCGCCTATCACACAGATACTCGTCGAGAAGTGCATAAGCGGCTGGAAGGAGATAGAGTTCGAGGTCATCCGTGACGCCAAGGGCAATGTCATCACTGTATGCTCGATGGAGAATTTCGACCCCGTCGGCGTGCACACGGGCGACAGTATCGTTATCGCGCCCGCGGTGACGCTCAGCGACAGGGAGTATCAGATGCTCCGTACTGCCGCGATAAACATCATCAAAGAGCTGAAGGTCGAGGGCGGCTGTAACTGCCAGTTCGCGCTCCACCCGACGAGCTTCAAGTACGCAGTTATCGAGGTAAACCCCCGTGTATCACGTTCGTCGGCGCTCGCCTCGAAGGCTACGGGCTACCCGATAGCGAAGACGGCGGCAAAGATAGCGATAGGCTACACCCTCGACGAGATAATAAATCAGGTAACAGGCAAGACCTACGCCTGCTTCGAGCCCGCGCTCGACTACGTTGTAATAAAGTTCCCGAAATGGGCATTCGATAAATTCGTTTACGCCAAGCGCACCCTCGGCACTCAGATGAAGGCTACGGGCGAGGTCATGGCTATCGGTACGAGCTTCGAGCAGGCTATGATGAAGGCTGTCCGCTCGATAGAGCTCGGACTCGACACCATGACGATGAAGAAGTTCACCAAGCTCACCGACGACGAGGTGAGGGCGAAGCTCCGCGACATCGACGACGAGCGCTCGTTCTGTGTATTCGAGGCGCTCAAGCGCGGTATCACTCCCGAGGAGATACACGAGATAACCATGATAGACAACTGGTTCCTCTACAAGCTCCTCAACCTCGTCGAGCTCGAGAAGTGGCTCGCGGAGGGTGAGCTCACCGAGGAGAAGTACGACACCGCCAAGCAGTACGGCTACCTCGACAGCACGATAGAGCGCCTCTCGGGACAGAAATGCCCGAAGCGCCGCAGAGCCGTGTTCAAAATGGTCGATACCTGCGCGGGCGAGTTCAAGGCTGAGACGCCATACTTCTACTCCACCTTCGATGAGGAGAACGAGGCAAAGCAGTTCATCGAGCGCACCGACACGGGCAAGAAAAAGGTCATTGTTTTCGGCTCGGGACCTATCCGTATCGGACAGGGCATCGAGTTCGACTACTGCTCGGTACACTGTGTGTGGACACTGAAGAATCTCGGCTACGAGGCGGTCATCTGCAACAACAACCCCGAGACTGTCTCCACCGACTTTGACACAGGCGACCGCCTATACTTCGACCCGCTCACCAAGGAGGACGTCGAGGCTATCATCGAGACCGAGCAGCCATACGGCGTAGTAGTGCAGTTCGGCGGACAGACGGCGATAAAGCTCACACGCCACCTCTCGGATATGGGCGTGCGCATACTCGGTACGTCCGCGGATATGATAGACGCCGCCGAGGACAGGGAGCGTTTTGACGAGGTGCTCGAAAAGTGCGGCATACCGCGTCCCGCAGGTCATACAGTGATGAACACCGAGGAGGCGCTCGCAGCGGCGAATCAGCTCGGCTATCCTGTGCTTCTCCGCCCGTCGTACGTGCTCGGCGGACAGAATATGATAATCGCTCACTCCGACGCCGACGTCAGGGAGTACATGGGCATAATCATGAGCCACAACATCGAGAACCCCGTCCTCATCGACAAGTACATGATGGGCACGGAGGTCGAGGTCGACGCGATATGCGACGGCGAGGACTTCCTTATCCCGGGCATTATGGAGCACATCGAGCGAGCGGGCGTGCACTCGGGCGACTCGATCTCGATATACCCCGCACAGCACCTCTCCGACCGAATCAAGCGCATAATCGTCGAGTACACCCGCAAGCTCGCGAAGGAGCTCAACGTCATCGGACTCGTGAACATACAGTACGTCGTGTACAACCACGAGGTATTCGTCATCGAGGTCAACCCGCGTTCGTCGAGAACGGTGCCCTACATCAGCAAGGTGACGGGCATACCGATGGTCGACATCGCGACGAAGATAATGTTCGGCGCAAAGCTCAGGGATATGGGCTACGAGAGCGGACTCTACCCCGCGGGGGACTACGTTGCCGTAAAGGTGCCCGTATTCAGCTTCGAAAAGCTCACCGATGTTGACACCATGCTCGGACCCGAGATGAAGTCGACGGGCGAGTGCCTCGGAATCGGACGCAACCTCGAGGACGCGCTCCTCAAGGGGCTCATCGCGGCAGGCTTCGACCTCAAGCGCGAGGGCGGAGTGCTCATATCCGTCCGCGACTCAGACAAGCGCGAGATACTGCCTATCGCCGACAAATTCGAGCGCATGGGCTTCGAGCTCTACGCCACATCGGGCACGCAGAGCGTGCTGACGCGAAACATGATAGCCTCGCACCTCGTCCGCAAGATATCGGACGGCGAGCCGAACGTGGTCACGCTGCTCGAGAGCGGCAAGATCCACTACGTCATCTCGACCTCCGCGAAGGGCAGACTTCCCGAGCGCGACAGCGTAAAGATGCGCCGCAAGTCGATAGAGCGCTCGATATGCAGCCTCACCGCCATCGACACCGCGAAATCGCTCGCGAAGGTGCTCGAATCGGGCAGGACGATAAACGACGTCGAGCTTGTCGACATCACGAAGATATAACAGCTTAAACCGCCATTATTAAATGGCGGTTTATTTTTGTGTCGCAGTTCAACGTAACGTTGCTTTTCTCAAATCACTTTTCAACTGAATTAACTTGACTTACCGCTCTCATTATGTTAAACTATAACTATAGTATACCTTAATTTAAGGAGCTGATGATCATGAGTTTAGTTTCATTTAAGAAGATGGTATCTGCTGCACTCGCTGCCGCAGTCGCCTTTTCGGGGAGCGTGCTCGCTCCCGCGGATATACTCACCAATGCGAATGCGGAGGACGTTATGAAGTACGAATTTGAGGACGCAAAGGCTGACGGAGCAAAGCTCTACACCGACGGGATAAACGGAGTCGACTTCAGCGACCACCCCGAGGGGCTCGACCTGAGCGGATATTCGGGCAAAGGCTTCGCCTACCTCGACCAGAAGGGCACGTCCTTACAGGTCGAGGTCGAGGTCCCCGAGGCGGGACTGTATGAGATGACCATTTCCTACTGCGAGCCGGGCGACCCGCGCAAGAAGGTGCAGTACCTCAACGTCAACGGCTCGAATCAGGGCGAGGTAACGTTCCCTTATACGATGTCATTTAAGGAGACCTCGGGCGGACTCGTCAACCTGAAAAAGGGCAGGAACATCATCGAGCTTAAAGCATACTGGGGCTACACCTTCTTCGATTACCTCACGCTTAAACCCGCAGATGAGAAGATAGCGAACCTCTCGCCCACGAGGCAGCTCAGCAACCCCAACGCCTCCGATTCCGCGAAGAGGCTCTACAGCTACCTCCTCGACCAGTACGGCGAGCACATCATCTCGGGTCAGCAGGAGTACTGCGGCGACCACAACTACAATCTCTGGAACAGTCCCGATGTCTTTATCAAGGACAACGAGGCTGAGTTCGAGTACATACTTGATAAGACGGGCAAGCAGCCTGCGATACGCGGTATCGACTTCCTCGCGTACAACTGCTCCACGGACTGGCGCGACCACGCTCCCGAGCGCTGTATCGAGTGGGTGAACAAGTACCACGGCATCGCGACGGTGACGTGGCACTGGAATGTGCCGTGCGAGAAGGGGAGCGAGGATGTCGCCTTCTACGTTGAGTCCGCGAACCCGAAGTTCACCACGTTCAGTATCTCCAAGGCGCTCGAGGAGGGCACATGGGAGAACGAGGTGCTGCTCGCCGATATCGAGCTGATAGCAGGCGAGCTGAAAAAGCTTCAGGACGCCGATGTCCCGATACTGTGGCGACCTCTCCACGAAGCCGAGGGCGCGTGGTTCTGGTGGGGAGCCGAGGGTCCCGAGCCCTGCAAGGAGCTCTACCGCCTGCTTTACGACAAGCTCACCAATGAGTACGGGCTCAATAACCTCATATGGGAGTGGACGGGCTCGACCTCTCCCGCCGCTGCTGACTGGTACCCGGGCGACGACGTTGTGGACATCGTCGGCTACGACAAGTACAACGCCATGGACGGTCAGCCCAATCTCAGCTCCATCGCCTCGACCTTCTACAGCCTCGTTCAGAGCACGGACGGTCAGAAGATGGTGGCTATGACCGAGAACGACTCTATCCCGTCGCTCGAAAACCTCGTAAATGACAGGGCGGCTTGGCTCTACTTCTGCCCGTGGTATATGAACTACCTTACGAGCGAGCAGAACAACCCCGTAGACAACCTCGTCGAGCTCTACAACAGCGACTACTGCATAACGCTCGACGAGCTCCCCGACCTCAAAACTTACCCGCTCTCAGCCGAGGACGGCACCAAGCCTGCGACTACCACAAAGGCGACCACGACTGCGACGACTGCCACATCATCGTCGGCTGCGACCTCTACTGCGACCGCGGACGGCGAGAAGCTGTGGGGAGACGCAAACCTCGACAAAAAGGTCAGCGTGGCGGACGCAGTAGCGATACTGCAAAGCATCGCCAACGCCGATAAGTACGCGCTCAAGCCCGAGGGAGCCGCCAACGCCGACGTGTGCGACCACGGCGACGGCATTACCGCCAAGGACGCGCTCTCCATACAGAAGCTCGACGCAAAGCAGATAGACGTGCTTCCCGAATCCTACAAGCAATGACCATTCTCTCTATATCTCTCACCTGCCGAGCCCACAAACAGGCTCGGCAGGTTTTTTGTGTTCTTGACAGGTCAGGTATGTATGATATAATAGGTTTGCAGGATATCGCTCAAAAAGATTTACTTTCCGTGTCCGAAACTTCACGTCGGCTGCGAGTAGTTATAGTGAATCGATTCAAAGGTGGTGACCATATGACGGACAGCGAGCTCAGGGAGCTTATGCGCGAGTCAGCTGCGAACGGGCGGCGTGCACTCTTCGACGAATACTGCGCCTACGTGTATGCTATCGCCGCGCTGAAGCTGAAAGGCTGCGGCAGCCGCGAGGACATCGAGGAGTGCGTCAGCGACGTGTTCGCGGAGGTCTACCGCGTGTGCTGTACGGATAACGGCTACGACGGCGACCTCAAGGGCATTATCGGAGTCATCGCGCGCAGGACGGCTACGGACTTCTTCCGCAGGCTCTCGTCAAGGAGCGGGCGGACTGTTCCGATGGACGATACCGCGGGGGAGCTCCGCTCCTCGGAGGACGTCGCCGCGAACGCCGAGCGCTCGGAGATAAGCCGCATACTCCGCGGCTGTATCGCAGACCTCGGCGAGCCCGATACGACCATTATCACTCAGCATTATTACTACGGCAGGACTGTCCGCGAGATAGCCGCCGCGCTGAAAATGACAGATTCGGCAGTCCAGAAGCGGAGCACCCGTGCGCGTGCGAAGCTGAGGGAATTGCTTGCGGAAAAGGGAGTTGAAGAGATATGAGTAAAAAGGTGGATACTAATGACCTGTTCAGATGCTCCGACGGCGAAATGCCCGAACAGCTTCCTCTGCTCACTTCCGAGGAAAGGAACAGGATATATAAAATGAGCGAAAGAAAGTATAATAAAGATTCAGAGGATATACCCATGTGCGGCGATTCCGTCAGCGGCGTAGAGCGCTACTCGCGCCCCGTGTGGAAGCGCAGGCTCGCCTCGGTAGCCGCGGCAGGCGTACTGCTCGCGGGCTCGGGCGGACTCGCATACTACGTCAGGAACGGTTCGTTCGACGGCTTCAGCGACAGCGCGGCTGTTGATATGCTCTCGCCTTCATCGGAGCAGGACTACGAGGAAATAGCTGCCTACCTCCTTGACGGCTACACCGATTTCCGCTCGCGCATGGAGGCTCCCGAGAGCATAAAGAGCACGATAGTCACCCTCCACATCGAGGGCGTGGACACCGAGATAGCGCGCTATGCCGACAAAAACATCAACAGCATGGCGGACTTCCGCGCGCTCGGAGCGAAATATATGACAGGGGAGTACCTCGATGACAACTTCGACTTCTCCGAGGCTCCCGACAGGAGCGAGTGGGACGAGGACGACAGTATCAGTGCCTACCAGTGGTGGGCAGAGGACGCGAACACGCTTTTCTTTATGTATAACGGCGAGCTCTACACCTACTACCACGAGGATACTCACCATTGGTGCTACAAGGGCAAAGACATATCGGACTCCGACGAGGATTCGTTCGTGGTACGCACGACGCTCGAGACTGACCTTAACGGCGATACAGTGCTCTGCCCGATGATATTTCAGATAGAGCGCAATGATGAAGGCGAATGGCGCATAGCCTCGACTAAGATAGACGATGAAAAGGTACAGACACAGCCCTTTGAACCCGAACTTGACGTCATAGAGACAGCGAAGAGCTACTCCGACCGCTATGTTCAGCTTCAGGATTACATTTACACGCGTCCGTGCTCGGAGGACGAAAGCGTGACGTTCACCCTACAACTGGGCGAAAATAAAGGGGAGAGACGCTACTACAAAATAGAGGACGACTACACCAACACGGAAAACGCGTTCTGGAACGCCCACACCATTGAGGAGATACGCTACATCTCGCGTATGGACTTCTCGCTGTTCTCGCAGCTGTACGGCAATGGCGCCTTCGGTAAGGTCGACGACACTGCAAATGAGGGCGACCTTGTCAGCTTCGAGGACAATGACCCCGTATTCATCGAGTACAAGGGCGCGATGTATACGCACTGGACTAATGAAGACCGTGAAATGATGTATCAGTATCACGCGGACAGTTTATTGCTCCCGTTCACAGACGAGCCCGAGATAGTCAGCAGCGACCCGCTCGAGATAGTGTTCCGCCGCAAGACAGGTCACAGGTCTAATTATGCTGAGATAAACCAGATACCTACGACCTATGAATTCGAGCTGTGGAAGCTGAACGACGATGAGTGGCACCTGACGTCGGTCGAAAATATTTCGTCTGAAAGCAAAACGGCTCCTGATTTTAACAGCATGACCAATTTGTATAATAATCTTGTGAACGCGCTGATGTCATACGAGTATCTTGACTTGGACAGAACTATATCATATTATGCAACTATCAGCGGCAAGACTGAACTTCAAGCGGATTTTGCACCGTTCACGCACCCCGACAATATAACTCCGCAGCAGATAGATGATATGCTGGAGGAAGTCTTTACGAAGCAATACCGTGAAAAAATAACATCACCATACTATCAGGCTCTCAAATCCAAGCCTTATGTTGACAAGGATTTCGGCGAATATCCCGACGGCTACAAGTGGGAAAATCCGAGCGATGAGGAATTTCGGAACAGTCCCTTCGTGTCAATGTTCATCTACAGGGACGGCGAGCTGTACCGCAATACGAACAGGACGCTGTGCTGGCTTCCGTTCTATCCGCTCGACACACAGTTTGAGATTCATCAGAGCGTTGAAGAGAGCAACGGAAAATACACTGTTGTATCCAAGTGTACAAGCGATTATCAGGGAATTGATTCGGGAATAGTTCCATCAAGCACAAGATTGAAGTTAACATTTGTGAATGAAGACGGCAGCTGGAAGATAGATGAAGTCGGCGCTCTCGAGGAATAACTGTTGATTTTCAGTAATACTTGTGCTATAATATACGTACCCTAACAAGGAGGCGTTATTATGATACTTTATTTCACAGGCACAGGAAATACAAAATTTGTCGCGGAGTACATAGCCGACCACGTCGGTGACGAGTGTATCGACCTCGGCGAGGTGCTCAAATACAAGCGCCCGCTCAGGTTCAACTCGGTAAAGCCCTTCGTATTCTGCGCACCGATATACGCGTGGGGCTACCCGAAGCTCATCGAGAAGCTCATCTCCCGCGCGGAGCTCACGGGCAGCGAGCAGATATACTTCATCTCGACCATGGAGTCGCAGACAGGCAGCTTCGAGCACTCGCTCGAAAAGATAGCCTACGCCAAGGATATGGCTTACATGGGCGCGTGCGGAGTGCCGATGCCGAACAACTACATAAGCGGCGGCGACCTCCCCACAGCCGAGGAGGCAGAGGTCAAGATAACGGCTTCGCTCCCGCTGATGAAGACGCTCTCCGATCGCATAATGGAGGGCGCGATGATAGAGAAGTTCGACGATACGCCGTTTGCGGGCGTAGCCTCGGGCGCTGTGAACTATATGTTCAACAGGTTCTTCATAAGCAGCAGCAAATTCGAGGTCAGCGAGGACTGCGTGAGCTGCGGCAAATGCGAGACGGTCTGTCCCGTCAACAACGTAAAGCTCTCGCCCACGGGAGTTCCGCACTTCGACCGCTATTGCCTCAACTGCTACTCCTGCGTGAACAGGTGTCCCGCGAAGGCGATAAACATCGGCAAAAAGACCGAGGGCAGGAACAGGTATGTCTGTCCCGAGTACAGCGACTGGAAGGCAAGCGGCAAAATAACCGAATAATGCGTAAAGGACACTCCCTCGGGAGTGTCCTTTTTAATTCATAGTAAATTCATAGGAAAAATTTCAAAAAAGGTATTGACAAACCGCAAATAGCCTGCTATAATATAAACATACCAAACCCATAGGTAATAAATGAATTAAGGCGGTAATAATATGTATATCATGGATAAACGATGTTGAAGCGCGCATACCCTGACATAAACAACATCAACTATATATATCAAAAGGAGAATTTATCATGAAAGTTTATAAGAAGATTACTGACCTCATAGGCAATACACCTCTGCTCGAACTCGAGAACATCGAGAAGGAGCTCGGGCTCGAGGCAAAGCTCCTCGTTAAGCTCGAATACTTCAATCCCGCAGGAAGCGTCAAGGACAGGATCGCCAAGGCGATGATTGACGACGCAGAGGAAAAGGGACTTCTCAAGGAGGGCAGCGTTATCATCGAGCCCACCAGTGGTAATACAGGTATCGGTCTTGCTTCCGTAGCAGCTTCGCGCGGCTACAGACTCATCATCACAATGCCCGAGACCATGAGCATCGAGCGCCGCAACCTCATGAAGGCATACGGTGCAGAGCTCGTCCTCACAGACGGTGCAAAGGGCATGAAGGGTGCTATCGAGAAGGCTAATGAGCTCGCGGCAGAGATTCCGAGCAGCTTTATTCCCTCGCAGTTCACAAACCCCGCTAACCCCGCTATCCACGAGCGCACAACAGGCGTTGAGATATGGAACGACACCGACGGCAAGGTCGACATTTTCGTAGCAGGCGTAGGCACAGGCGGTACCCTCAGCGGCGTAGGTGCATACCTCAAGTCGCAGAACAGCAATGTCAAGGTCGTTGCGGTAGAGCCCGACAGCTCGCCCGTACTCTCCGAGGGCAAGGCAGGTCCTCACAAGATACAGGGTATCGGAGCAGGCTTCGTGCCCGAGACTCTCAACACCAGCATTTACGACGAGATAATCCGCGTTGTTAACGAGGATGCATTCGAGACAGGCAGAAAGATCGTCCGCACAGAGGGCGTTCTCGTAGGTATCTCATCAGGCGCGTCGCTGTGGGCAGCTATACAGCTCGCAAAGCGTCCCGAGAACAAGGGCAAGACGATAGTTGCGCTCCTTCCCGATACAGGTGAGCGTTACCTCTCGACTCCCATGTTTGACTGATAAAAAGAGCTCCCGAAGGTAAGTCCTTCGGGAGCATTTTTTCTTGTTTCAGATACAGTAGTCGCCGCCGTTGAGGTTTATCGAGCGGTCGATGACGTCCTGTAGCGATATCGTGTTGAGGTAGTCGGTGACGACCTTGTAGAGCCCCTCCCATATGTAGAGGGTGGAGCAGTCCTCCCTGCGCGGGCACTCATTCGGCGCGAACTCGAGACATGAGACGGGCGCGAGGTTGCCCTCAGTCGAGCGGAGGATATCGCCTACGGTGATTTCGGCAGGCGGTTTCGCGAGCTGATAGCCGCCGCGGTTGCCGCGGTTGGTGCGGAGTATGCCGTCCTTGTTGAGCATGGGGACTATCTGCTCGAGGTATTTTTTGGAAATGCCCTGACGCTCGGCGATGTCCTTGAGCGAGATGAAGCCCTCGTCGCGGTGGGAGGCGAGGTCTATGAGCATACGCAGAGCGTATCTGCCTTTTGTTGAAATTTTCATATAGTTCTCCTTAACATAGAATCGGCGATAATTCGGTGTATATTGTATAAACCTATTATAACATAGGTTTAATATGAATTCAAGTGGTTATAATAAATTTACAGAATTAATTTTTGCCGCATAGGTATAGATAAATTTTTAAGTTGACATCAGCGCGTTGATGTGGTAAAATATCTATAGCAAATTATTTCATGTCAGGAGTTGACAGCTTTGAAAAACACATTCGGTTCGAGTGTTGCGCTCACCATTTTCGGCGAGAGCCACGGTACGATGATAGGCGGCGTCCTCGACGGACTCGCGGCGGGCATTCCCGTGGACGAGGAGTTCATCGCCTCGCAGATGTCGCTGAGAAAGTCGGTGGGAGACATCTCCACGCCCCGCAGGGAAGCCGACGCCGTGAGGATAGTCAGCGGCGTATTCGGCGGCAGGACGACCGGTACTCCTATCACCTTCATCATAGAGAATCAGGACACGCGAAGCCGCGATTACGGCGAGCTCGCGTACAAGGCTCGCCCGGGGCACGCCGACTTCACCGCGCAGATGAAGTACCACGGCTATCAGGACTTCCGCGGCGGCGGACACTTCTCGGGGCGTATCACTGCGGGAATTGTCGCGGCGGGAGCGGTAGCTATCTCCGCGCTCAGCGCCAAGGGCATAAAGGTCGGCACGCACATACTCGCGTGCGGCGGCATAAGAGACCGATTTTTCGGCAATATTAGTGATGATATAGATAAGCTCACGGGACTGCCGTTCGCTGTACTTGATGATTCGTGCAGGGACAGGATGACAGCTGCTATTCTTGCGGCGAAGCAGGACGGCGACAGCGTGGGCGGCATACTCGAGACGGCTGTTTACGGCTTCCCTGCGGGAGTCGGCGAGCCGTGGTTCGATACGCTCGAGGGAGTGCTCTCCCACGCGCTGTTCAGCATACCCGCTGTCAAGGGAGTCGAGTTCGGCGAGGGCTTCGGAGTCGCCGAGCTGAGGGGCAGTCAGAACAACGACGCCTTCCGCTCCGAGGACGGCAAAACTGTCACCGCTACGAACAACTGCGGCGGTATTCTCGGCGGCATTTCCGACGGTATGCCGATAGTTTTCAGATGTGCCGTCAAGCCCACGCCATCGATTTACAAGCAGCAGCAGACCGTAGATATGAACACGGGCGAGAACACGACCCTGCAAATACAGGGACGCCACGACCCCGCGATAGTTCACCGCGCAAGAGTGGTCGCCGACAGCGTGACGGCTCTTGCGCTCTGCGACCAGCTCGCCCTGCGCTACGGCACGGACTGGCTCGCTCCAAATAATTAACGATAGGAAGTAATATTATGTCAATGAATATAATCAGGGAGCTCCCGCACCCTAACGAAATAAAGTCCGAGCACCCGCTCTCGCCCGAGCTCGTGGCTCTGAAGAACGAGCGTGACGAGGAGGTCAAGAGGATATTCCGCGGAGAATCGGACAAGTTCCTGCTCATCATCGGACCCTGCTCCGCCGACAGCGAGGAGCCTGTCCTCGACTACATCACACGCCTGCGAGAGTTACAGGAGAAGGTCAAGGACAAGGTGTTCATAATCCCGCGTATCTACACGGGCAAGCCGCGTACAACGGGCGACGGCTACAAGGGAATGCTCCACCAGCCGAACCCCACGGGCAATCCCGACCTCAAGAGCGGTATCATCGCCGTGAGAAGCCTCCATATGCGCGCACTTGCGGAGACGGGCTTCAGCGCGGCTGACGAGATGCTCTATCCCGAGAATTACAGCTACCTCGACGACCTGCTCTCCTATATCGCTATCGGAGCGCGCTCTGTCGAGAACCAGCAGCACCGCCTTGTTTCGAGCGGCGTATCTATCCCCGTAGGTATGAAGAACCCCACAGGCGGCGATATATCGGTAATGATGAACTCCATCACCGCCGCTCAGCACCGCCACGCGTTCATCTACCGCGGCTGTGAGGTCAAGAGCGACGGCAACCCCTACGCGCACGCTATCCTGCGCGGCTACGTCAATGACAGGGGACAGTCCTTCCCGAATTACCACT
>JAUMVH010000009.1:0-328 GCA_030530245.1 Ruminococcus sp. | reverse complement strand
GAGGACCTCTACCGCCTTGCGCAGACCTACGCCGAAAAGGACCTGCAGAACCCCGCGCTCATTGTGGACACCAACCACTCCAACTCGGGCAAGCAGTACCTCGAGCAGATACGTATCGCGAAGGAGATACTCCACAGTATGCGCCACAGCGAGGACATCAACAAGCTTGTCAAGGGACTGATGATAGAGAGCTACATCGAGGACGGAAGCCAGAAGATAGGCGAAAACATCTACGGCAAGTCGATAACCGACCCGTGTCTCGGCTGGGAGAAGTCGGAGCGTCTCGTCCTCGACATCGCTGACCTTCTGTAAAATATGCCGCGCGGAG
>JAUMVH010000202.1 GCA_030530245.1 Ruminococcus sp. | reverse complement strand
GCACGCCGAGCCCTCGCAATAGGCGTAGATACGCCATATCTCGCCGCCTGTGTCGGCGTAGTTCCTGCCTCCGCACGTGAGAAAATGCGGCACGGCGATGTCAGTACGACCCGCGAGCGCCGCCTCGGTCTGCGCGATGTTGGCCATGACAGCCTCGGGGCGCGGAAATACGCTGCGGTTCAGCGACTGGAGCACGTAGCGCCCGCCGTCCGCCGTCACGAGGAAGGTGCGGTTGATGTGGCCTGTCGTGACCTCGCTGATGTCCCGCACGCCCGTCACTCCGAAGAGCGCGGGGATCCGCTCAGTCTCCATTCGCCGCTACCCGCTTTATCATGATGTCGTAGCAGAGGAAGTCTCCGCCCGCCTCGACCTCGCGCGAATCTATCACCATATAGCCCTTTTTCAGGTATATCAGCTTCGCGGGGAGCGACGAATCGAGCCGCGCCGTGCCGTAGCTTTTGGCGACCTCCGACTCCGCAAACCGCAGCAGCTCGCCGCCGAATCCCCTGCCCTGCTCGTCGGGGAGCACGAACAGGCGGTTTATGCTGTCGCCGCAGACAGTGACCGTCCCGACGGCTCTGCCGCCCGATACCGCGAGGTATACCAGTCCCGCCTCGATGTCCGCGAGAATGTGCCCGTCGCTGTGGTGCGCGAGGAAGAAGTCCACTGCGCCCTTGGGGTAATAGTGCGGATATATCGCCTTTATCGTGGTCTGCACTATATCACGTATCGCGCCGAGGTCGGCGGGCTTTGCGGGTACTATCTCCATATTTTGCCTCCTTAACAGTACGGCTACCGCGTTTGCGATAGCCGTTTTCACTATTTACCGTGTCTCCCTGAGCATCATCAGCATGACGGCTGCGAGCAGTATGACCGAGAGCCATATCGTACCTGCGCCGAAATAGCCCGATATCACGCCGCCTGCTCCCGCTCCGAGAGCAAAAACGGCGATGATTCCGAAGAAGTTGAGCGCCTTGCGGAGCGACTCTCTGTCCCTGTCGCGCAGGTACTTCGAGAGGCTCTCCGTGCCGCTCCTGAGGTTGCCGATGCACATCGTGCTCGCATAGCCGTAGCCGTGCACCGTCCTGAATGACTGCACCTGCATCGCGCACGAGAGAGATACGAGCATATTCGCGACCATATTAAGCCCCGCAGGCATGAAGCCCACCGCGCAGAGCATGACTATCTCCATGATGAGCACTATCTGCCGCCAGTGGACGTTTTTTGCGTTCTTGAACCTGTTCTCGACCCGCTCCGCAATGAGTATGCCGAGCGCGAACGATATCAGCGGGAGCATATAGTGCAAGCCGTCGCGCCAGTTGCCCGTCATGAAGTTCTGGCTCATGAGGACGACGTTTCCCGTCTGTGCATTGGCGAAAACGTGTCCGCGGACGTTGTATGTATATGCGTCCTGAAGTCCGCCCGAAAAGGACAGGAGCGCACTCAGGCGGAAGCTTTCTGATGTCTGCATTTTTGCTCCTTTCGGGAGTCAGGGAATGAGATTGCGGGACGCCGAGGACGCCGTCCCCTACATTTGACTGCCGTAGGTCGTTTTGTAAGGTGCGGGACGCCGAGGGCGGCGTCCCCTACAATTAATTTTTCAAACTGTGCATGGGTGCGGGGATACGTCCGCCGCGGTTGATGAACTTCGCCGCCGACTTCTCCTTTATCGGCATTACGGGTCCGCTTCCGAGCAGTCCGCCGAATTCGAGCGTCTCGCCCTCCTTCTTGCCGATGGCGGGGATAAGACGTACAGCCGTGGTCTTGGTGTTGACCATGCCGATAGCGGCTTCGTCCGCGATTATTGCCGATATAGTCTCGGGGGTGATGTCTCCGGGAACTACTATCATATCAAGTCCGACGGAGCATACCGCCGTCATTGCTTCGAGCTTTTCAAGCGTGAGCACGCCGTCGACTGCCGCGTCTATCATGCCTGCGTCCTCGGACACGGGAATGAAGGCTCCCGAGAGTCCGCCGACCGTCGAGGAAGCCATGACTCCGCCCTTCTTTACGGCGTCGTTGAGCATTGCAAGGCAGGCTGTCGTGCCATGAGTGCCGCACATCTCGAGTCCCATTTCCTCGAGGATATGGGCTACGCTGTCGCCGACCGCGGGAGTCGGAGCGAGCGAGAGGTCAACGATACCAAACGGCACGCCGAGGAGCTCGGACGCCCTCGCGCCTACGAGCTGACCCATACGCGTTATCTTGAACGCCGTCTTCTTGATGATGTCAGCTATCTCGTTTATGGAGGCGTCGGGGTATTTCGTGAGAGCCGCGCGTACAACGCCGGGGCCCGATACGCCGACGTGTATCTCGCAGTCGGGCTCGCCGACGCCGTGGAAGGCTCCCGCCATAAAGGGGTTGTCCTCGACAGCGTTGCAGAATACGACGAGCTTTGCCGCGCCTATGCAGTCGCGGTCGGCAGTGCGCTCGGCGGTCTGCTTGACTATCTGTCCCATAAGCTTTACCGCGTCCATATTGATTCCCGACTTCGTGGAGCCGATGTTTACCGACGAGCAGATGTTCTGCGTAACGTCGAGAGCCTCGGGGATAGAGCGTATCAGCGCCTCGTCTCCCGCAGAGAAGCCCTTGTGTACGAGCGCGGAATAACCTCCGATGAAGTTGACGCCGCAGGTGTCAGCCGCGCGCTGGAGCGCCTTCGCGAACTTGACGGGGTCGCCGCTCGGACAAGCCGCCGCGAGCATGGCTATCGGAGTCACCGAGATGCGCTTGTTCACTATCGGTATGCCGTACTCCTTCTCTATCTGCTGACCGACCTCCACGAGCCTGCCCGCCTTGGTCACTATCTTTTCGTAGACCTTCCCGCAGGCTTTGTCGATGTCGGTATCTATGCAGTCGAGCAGGGAGATACCCATTGTTATCGTCCTTATATCGAGACATTCGTCCTGTATCATTCGTATCGTCTCGAGAATATTGTAAACGTTGAGCATTATATTCTACCCTTTCTGTAATTTGTGGGACGCCGTCCCCTACATTCTGTTGCGGGTGGTTTGTTGGTGAATTTGCGGACGCCCAAAGGGCGCCCCTACAGAATGTTGCCGTTGGTTGTTCGGGATATTGCGGGACGCCGAGGACGGCGTCCCCTACAGTTGTTCATACGCTGTGCATCGAGTTGAAGATGTCCTCGTGCATTGTATGGATAGAGAGCCCGAGCTGTGTGCCGAGGCTGTCCATGCTGTCGACAAGCTTCGCAAAATCGGCGTTGATACCCGTGATGTCCACCAGCATTATCATCGCGAACATATCCTGCAATACGCTCTGCGTCACCTCGATTACGTTTACGTTGTATTCGGCACAGATACCGCTTACCTTGTGAAGGATACCGACTGTGTCCTTGCCTATGACAGTTACGACTGCTCTCATAATATTGACCTCCGTTATTCGGGACGATACGCTCCGTCCGTTAGTATGACAATATTATAACACACTCTTTCGGAAAAAGCAACAGGCGCGGAAAGAAATTTCCGTATTATTCAAGTCAGCCGCGAAATCGGCGGCGCGGACACCGCGCTTATGACACACTCTTTCGGAAAAAGCAACAGGCGCGACAATAAATCTTTAATATGCCGTTTAAATGGTTTATTGTAAAATATTCTTCTCAGCGGTTGCAATTTTCATTTCAATATGATATAATAGATGAATAGTATTTTTCAGGGGTGAAGCTATGGTATTAATGGACTGCCACACACATACACAGTTCTCGGTCGACTCCGAGGCTGATATAAACGCCTGCGTTGAGCGCGCGGCGACGCTCGGGCTCGACGCCTACGCCATTACCGACCACTGCGAATGCGACGCATGGTATCCGAAGGAGCACTACTCCGAGGAGGAACAGGCTCTTATCGAATCTGCTGACTACGCCGCCGACTTTGAAGCCTCCGTCGCCGCGGTGACTGCTCTCAAGGAGAAGTACGCGGGCAGGCTCAACCTCATCTGCGGTACCGAGCTCGGACAGATTCTCTTCGACAAGGACGCCGCTCAGATAGTCAACGCCGACAAGCGCGTCGACTTCGTCATCGGCTCGGTGCACCGCATACACGGCGAGAAGGACTTCTACTTCATCGACTACACTCAGCTCGATATGGACGCGATATACGACCTCCTCGGGCGCTACTTCCGAGAGGTCTACGAGCTCACGCAGACCGACCTCTTCGACGTCGTCGGGCACGTGACGTACTCGCTCAGGTATATGAAGCAGAGACACGGGATATGTCCCGATATTAGCCGATTCGACGACATTATTGCCGAGAGCTTCCGCTCCCTCGCCCACAGCGGCAGAGGTATCGAGATAAACACCTCGGGGCTCAGGCAGGGCTTCGGCGCGACCTTCCCCGACCTCAAATACGTGAAGATGTTCCGCGAGCTCGGCGGAGAGATACTCACCATCGGCTCGGACTCGCACACGGTCGGGGACATCGGCGCGAATGTCGCCGACGGTGCAGAGCTTGCCAAGGCGGCGGGCTTCCGCTACCTCGCGTACTTCAAGGAGAGAAAGCCGAATTTTATAAAAATAATTTAATAGGTGTAGGGGCGCATTCCGTGCGCCCGATAAATCCCAAAAACGGCGGGCGAGCGGAACTCGCCCCTACAAAAGAATGGACAAACTAACCGAAAGGACGATATAAATGAAGGAACAGATAATCAGGATATTACAGCAGAATGCCCGCGTATCCAACACCGAG
>JAUMVH010000201.1 GCA_030530245.1 Ruminococcus sp. | reverse complement strand
GCGTATCCAACACCGAGCTCGGCGAGATGCTCGGCATTTCAGCCGATGAGGCGGCAGCGCAGATAAAGGAGCTCGAGGACGAGGGCGTTATCCGCGGATATAGCGTTATCCTCGACGACGATATGCTCAACGAGCCTACCGTCTACGCGACTATCGAGCTCAAGGTGACTCCCCAGCGTGACCGCGGCTTCAACGACATCGCCAAGACTATTATGATGTACGACGAGGTCGAGAGCGTCAGCCTCATGTCCTCGGGTGCGTACGACCTCGCGGTAGAGGTCAAGGGCAAGGACCTCAAGGAGGTCGCATTCTTCGTGTCGGAGCGCCTCGCTACCATCGACGGCATTCTCTCGACCTCCACACACTTCATACTCAAAAAATACAAGGAAAAGGGTATCTTCATCGACAGCGAGGAGCCCGACGAAAGGGGTCTGTATTAAGCGTGATAGATTACGATAAGGTCCTTTCGGATAAGATCAAGAACGTCAAGCCCTCGGGCATACGCAAGTTCTTCGACATCGCGGGAACTATGGAGGGCGTTATCTCCCTCGGCGTCGGCGAGCCCGATTTCTCGACTCCGTGGGTGATTCGCAAGGCGGCTATTCAGGTGCTCGAGCGCAAGCATATCATCTACGGACCGAACAAGGGCGTGCTGCCGCTGAGACAGGCTATTTCCCAGCGTATCGAGAAAAAGCACGGCGTGAAGTACGACCCCGACAAGGAGGTCATCGTCACCGTCGGCGGCTCGGAGGCTATCGACCTCGTGGTGCGCGGTCTGCTCGACCCCGGTGACGAGGTGCTCGTTGTCGAGCCCTGCTTCGTGTGCTATGCGCCGCTCGTGGAGCTCATGGGAGGCGTGGCTGTCCCCGTCCCGACGAGGATAGAGAACAACTTCAAGCTCACCGTCGACGACCTGCGCGATAAGGTCACAGAGCGCACAAAGCTGCTCATTCTCCCCTTCCCGAACAACCCCACCGGCGCGATAATGACCAAGGAAGACCTCGAGCCTATCGCCGACTTCCTCCGCGATACCAACATCATCATACTGACCGACGAGATATACTCCGAGCTTACCTACGGCAGAGAGCACTTCTCGATAATCGAGCTCGAGGGTATGCGCGAGCGCACCGTCTACGTCAACGGCTTCTCGAAGGCGTACGCGATGACGGGCTGGAGGCTCGGCTACCTCGCCGCTCCCGCGCCGATAGTGTCGCAGATATCGAAAATTCACCAGTACGGCATAATGTGCAGCCCCTACATAAGTCAGAACGCCGCCGTCGTGGCGCTCGATTCGTGCGACGCCGAGGTCGCGAAAATGGTGAGCGAGTACAATATCCGCCGCCGTTTCCTCGTCAGCGAGTTCAACAGGCTCGGGCTCACCTGCTTCGACCCCGAGGGCGCCTTCTACGTGTTCCCGTGCATAAAGAGCACAGGGCTGAGCAGCGAGGAGTTCTGCGAGCGCCTGCTCTACGAGAACAAGGTCGCGGCAGTCCCCGGAAGCGCGTTCGGCGAGTCGGGTGAGGGCTATATCCGCATATCCTACGCGTACTCCCTCAAGCACCTCATGGAGGCTATGAAGCGCATAGAGCAGTTCCTCGACAAGCTGAAGGAGGAGAAGAAATGAAGGTCAAAACAGCCGCAAAGATAAATCTCGCGCTCGATGTCGTCGGCAGGCTCAACCACGGATATCACGCGATAGAGAGCGTCTTTCAGACCGTCGGCATATACGACGAAGTCTCGGTCGAGCTGAGCGACAGCATAGATATCGAGGTAAGCTGCGACGTGCCTGAGGAGTTCGCCTCCGCTGACCCCATTCCCTGCGACGAGCACAATATCGCCTACAAGGCGGCGCACTTCTACCTCAACCGCAGCGGTGCGGGCAGAGGCTGCCGCATACATATCAAAAAGGGCATTCCCTCGCAGGCGGGCATGGGCGGCGGAAGCACAGACGCCGCGGCGGTACTGTATATCCTGCAAAGGCTCATAGGCAAGGAGATACCGCCGTCCGAGGTCATAGGCGCTGACGTGCCGTTCTTCCTCACGGGAGGTACGGCGTATGTCGCGGGCATCGGTGAGGACATCGAGCCCATCGCCGATTATTCGGGCAGGATACTCGTTATCGCCAAGGGCAGCGAGGGCGTCTCCACAGCCGAGGCGTACGGCCGCATAGACAAACTCGTGAAGCCCGTCCACCCCGATACGGACGCGCTGGTCGAGGCAATCAACAACAAGCCCGACGAGGCGTACAAATACTTCGGCAACCTCTTCGAGGCGGCGATACAGCTCCCCGAGGTCGGCGACATCGAGGAGAAGATGAAGGCGTGCGGCGCGCTGAACGCCGTGATGACGGGCAGCGGCTCTGCTGTGTTCGGGCTCTTCGAGTCACGCGATACAGCCGAAAGGTGCGCGGAGAAGCTCGCCGCGGACGGCTATTTCGCACAGGTCTGCGAGACCGTGAGCAAGACATTCATCGAGACAGAATAAACACAAACGGCACCAAATGGTGCCGTTTTTTTCGTATTACCGCTAACTGTCCTGCCTGCCGAGTCCTCCCTGCGAATCCCACACAAGCAGCACGCGCGCGTCGTTCGCTGTGACGCCAGCTTCTCCGTCAACGTCGGCGTTGAGCAGTCCCTGCGGCTTGAGCGCGTACTTGTCGCGGTTGCCGATGTGCTGGAGAATCGCAACGGCGTCGGCTACGGTGACTCTGCCGTCGAGGTTGGCGTCGCCGAGAGTCCGCTGCTGCACGACAAATTCCGCCTCCGTATCGGGGACGGTCACGCCGCTCGCGGTGATATTGCCCATGAGCTTCCAGTCCTCGCCGCTGTCCTGCAAAAATACGCGGATATCCTTGAGCCCGTCGCCTCCGCTGATACCGAAAATATCGAACGGCAGGCGGAATTCGACCATGTCGCCCTGCCACTTGCATAGGCAGCCGTCATACGACTCCTTATTGAAGTAGACAAAGCCGTTTGAGGCGTAATACAGCCAGAAATACTCGTTGTCCTCCGCACGGTGGAGCTGGATATTGTAGACGGGCGCCTTCGCTCCCTCGGGCATTTTCGCCATGACGTAGAGGTACTTCCCGTCCGCGCGCACGGACATCTCCGTGCCCTCGTCGGAGGTGGCGATGACGTTGTCGGGAGTCCACTCGCTCGCGTGGGAGAGGGTACCGTCCACGGTGATGATGTCCCTGTAGGAGTACAGCCCCGCCGCCGCGCCGTCCTCGCAGCCGACCACGCAGAAGCTGCCGCCGCCCGCGGGAGTCCCCGCCGCGGTGACGTCGATACTGCCGAGCAGATTCGCTCCGAGGACACCGTTCCATGTGCCGTTGTTGGCAAAGCGCACGGCTCCCTTATCGGGCGATTCGACCTGCCACTGAGGTCCGATATTGACCTTGAAATAAACGTTCCACCTGCCCGCCTCTATGTCCGCGGGGAGCCTCAGCTCGAGCGACTCGGTCGTCTTTGTGCACGAGAGCCACTTGCGGCAGTCAGTGTCGCAGCGCGCGTAGGTGTAGATGCCGTCCTTTTCGAGAATGACGTAGGGCGTGCAGGCGGGGATTATCCCCGCAAAGCCCGTGTTCTCGACGGTGAACTCCACCCTCGCCGTACCGCCCTGCGCTGTCTCTGGAGTCAGCCGCGAATCGCGCAGCACGAGCCTGTAGCCGAGGTGGTCGCGTATGAAATCGAACGCCGTGCTTCCGTAGTAGGCGGAGTTGTCAGCGCCCGAAACATCGCAGTTTTCACCGAATGTGCAGTCCTTGTAGAGCTGAAAAATGTTCGAGTTTATGTAGCTGAGATGAGTCCTGTACATCTCGGGAATGGCGTTCTCTGGGAGGTAGGTGTCGTACTTCTGCGCGAACTCGAGATTTCCCGAAAATTCGCCGCCGAAGTATGAGGTGAGAGTCTGCCGTCCGAGCCATTCGGTCTCGGCTGCGCGGTTAGAGTAGGTGCCGAGGTCGCTGTCGCTGCCCATATAGCCGTCGTCGTAGAGTCCGATCCTGCTTCGGTACTTCTGTATATCGGAGCAGTACGCGCTCGACGTCAGGCTGTCGATGAGCTCGGCGTCGTTTAACTCCGATGTCTTTATCCCTGCCCATTCGGCGAAGATGTTCGGCGTCCTCACCGTCACGGGGACGGGGTCGGGCACGACCTCGAGCAGCCTTTGCAGCAGCTGTGCCTTGTGCGCGAGCGAGGTGTACTTGCCGCCGTGCTGCTCTCCCCACTTGCCGACAAAGCCCGATTCTACGTAAACGAGCATATCCCCGATGTCCTCGAAGAAGCCGTGCTCGTCGAGCTGGTCGATGTGGGAGAGGAGCGCCTCGAACGTCGCGGGCTCGGGGTCGTCCTTGCCGTTTGCGTCGTAGCGGAACCTCACCGCGACAGTACAGCCGTTTTTGCGGCAGTTCTCGAACGTTTGGTGCCATGAATCGAAAAACGTGTCATCGAGCGGGATATCCGTACCGCCGTTCATGCCCGACGAGAATGCGCCTATGTCAATGAAAAACAGCACAAGCTTCGCCGTGGGAGAATACACGGGCGTCGAATTCGGCTTGCAGACCGCCCATATCGTGTTCGTGTAGCCCGCCGCGGGATTCAGTATAGTCCCGACGGCTTCCGTGTAGTCGATGCCGCTGTCCGCGAGCTCGGGAGCCTCCGCAGACGAGGTGAGCGGCAGGAGCGCTGCACTCACCGCGACAGAAACTGCCGCCGCGAACGCACGTGAAAATATCCGAGCCATAGTTGTCCTCCTTTCGGTGCTACTTAATGTCTGCTCAACAACTCAAAAATGCCTTTATACAGTTTTATTAAGGCATTTTTGAGTTGTCAAAGTGCACGAAAAATAATAGTTTATTTTTTCTT
>JAUMVH010000200.1 GCA_030530245.1 Ruminococcus sp. | reverse complement strand
TTCCGTAGAATACCATGCCGCTCTCGCCCGATACGTCGATGTCCTCGATAGTGCCCTTGTTGACTCTTACCGTACCGTCGATGACCTTGCTCGGATATACGGCAGTACCTGCAACGTCCGAAAGGTCGGGGGAGATCCTTATCTTATAGTCGCCGTCGGGGATACCGTCCTTTACCTTGAATACCATGTGGAGGAAGTCGCCCTCGAAGTAGAAGTTCTCGTCCTTGGAGATATCGAGCCACATAGCGTATCTGCCGTCCTGCTTGGACTCATACTTGGCAGTTGTTGTGGTCTGTGTGGAAGGCTTATTTACGACAGTTGTGACCTTCACCATCGAAGTGACCGCCGCACCCGAATCGTCAGTAACGGTAGAACCTGCCGCGTCTGTAACGATAACAGCCGTTGTCACAGGTGCACCGTCAGCGTCCGTTACCTCCTCGATATCGGTGGTGTCCTCGACCGCCTCGGTCACGGGAGCTGTTGTGGGCTCCGCGGGAGCTGTAGCAAGCGGGTTGCCGTCCTTAGCCTCGCCGAACTCAAGCGCGTACTGCATTACAGCCTCGCCGCTCGATGTCGATGAACTCTTCTCCTTCTTATCTCCACAGCCCGCAAAGCTGGACATAGCTACGCATACGACTGAAAATACAGCAATAATCCTCTTTGTCATTGTCTTCATCTGTTCCAATTCCTTTCAAATATATATGACTATATACGGCAGTACCTCCTGCCTGTTCTAATTATACACAACCCGTTCATATTTGTCAAGCGAGCCCCGTAAATTCTAATCAATTGTTTGGAAAAAAGACACTTCCTTATCACATATATTCATAAATCCATCACATAAATATAATTGTATGGTATTGATTTTTTGGTTCAAATATTGTATAATGTATATAACGGCTATGCCGAATAAAGAAAGATTGGAACAACTTAAAATGTTAAAGGCTATATGCTCGAGAAAAGAGCTCTCTGACAGCGTCTACTACGACTGCGTCAGCGATATCATCGACGCTCCCGAGATAGAGCGTTTAAAGGATATCACACACCACGTATCCACGACCCGCTATCAGCACTGCGTGAACGTTTCGTACTACGGCTTCATCGTTTGCAGAAAGCTCAGGCTCGATGCGCGCTCAGCCGCAAGAGCAGGACTCATGCACGATATGTTCTACTACGACCGCAAGGAGTTCAACTCCGCACGCGAGAAGGGTCAGCTCAAACACAGCACCATGCACAGCCTCATGGCTTCAGAAAATGCCGCTCTCATCACCGATATCTCCGAGAAGGAAAAGGACATGATAGAGAAGCATATGTGGCCCATGACCCGCCCCATGCCAAGATTTAAAGAGACCTATATCATCACTTTCGTCGATAAGTACTGCGCAGTGCTCGAATTCTGCGTACCCAAGGTGAAGAGATTTGTCTCCAAGAATAAATAAACTATCACAATCACAGGAGGAACCCCAACAATGAAGATCGAGACCAAATGCCTGCACGCAGGCTATACTCCCAAAAATACCGAACCAAGAGTAGTTCCCATAGTTCAGAGCACTACCTACGTCTACGATTCGACCGACGACGTAGCCGCTGTTTTCGATGACCCCACCAAGAGCCTTATCTACTCGCGCTTCGAGAACCCCACAGTTATGGCTGTCGAGGATAAGATAGCCGCTCTCGAGGGCGGTATAGGTGCGATGTGCACCTCGAGCGGACAGGCAGCTTCCCTGCTCTCTCTGCTCAATATTTTAAAGGCGGGCGACAGCTTCATCTCCGCTGCGACTATCTACGGCGGCACCGTAAACCTCTTCGCGTATACGCTCAAGAAGCTCGGTATCGAGTGCATCTTCGTCAACGCTGACGCTCCCGAGGATGAGATACAGGCTGCGTTCAAGCCCAATACAAAGGCTGTTTTCGGCGAAACTCTCGCAAATCCCGCGCTCTCTGTCTTCGACATTGAGAAGTTCGCCAAGATAGCTCACGCGAACGGAGTTCCGCTCATCATCGACAATACCTTCCCCACTCCCGTACTTTGCAGACCCTTCGAGTTCGGCGCGGATATCGTTATCCACTCCACTACCAAGTACATGGACGGTCATGCTGTACAGGGCGGCGGTGTTATCGTGGATTCGGGCAATTTTGACTGGACGAACGGGAAGTTCCCCGAATTCACCGAGCCCGATGAGAGCTACCACGGCACGATCTACACCAAGGCGTATGGCAAGGCTGCATACATCATCAAGGCGAGAATGCAGCTCATGAGAGACTTCGGCTGCTATCCCGCAGCACAGTCCGCATTCTATCTCAACCTCGGACTCGAGACCCTGCCCATCAGAATGGAGCGTTACTGCGAGAACGCTATGAAGGTCGCGCAGTTCCTCGAGGCTAACGAGCACGTTGAGTCCGTCAACTATCCCGGGCTCGAGAGCAATCCCTATCACGAGCTCGCGAATAAGTATATGCCCAATGGTACGAGCGGCGTTATCTCGTTCGTTATCAAGGGCGGCAGAAACGAGGCCGTCAAGTTCATGGATTCGCTCTCGCTCGCTTCCAACGAGGTGCACGTGGCTGATATCCGCACCTGCGTGCTCCACCCCGCAAGCGCTACTCACCGTCAGCTCACTGACGAGCAGCTCGTTGCGTGCGGTATCGAGGGCGGCATGATACGTCTTTCCGTCGGTCTCGAGAACGTTGAGGATATCCTCGACGACCTCAAAAACGGCTTCAAGGCTCTCGAAAAGTAAGATATATAAGCTATCCCCGAAGCGGTCTGCTTCGGGGATTTTTTACGTTTGGGCGGCGGACTCTTTTTTCCTGCGGACAAAATACAGTATGAACGCGATAAGGTACAATACCGCGAAAAATGCAACAAAGCCCGCTCCTATCCTCGTTTCACTGCAAAGCAGCATATTAACGATGAAAAAGAATATGCCGCTGAATAATTTCAGGTCGTCAGTCAGTTTTACAAGTGCGCTTTTCTGCGACCTGACTGCCCTCACCGATATGACCTCGAGGACGATGAGCAGCACAACCACCATCACCTGCGGCACTATCAGCCAGTGCTTGTCGAGAAAGCGGTCGAGGTTCGCAAAATAGGCAAGTCCATAGTAATCAGGGTCAAAGTAGAGCTCCTCGTCGGCAGGGTGACGCACCCAGCTCTCTGCGAGCATCCACACTCCGCCGAAGGTCAGCAGCCACGCCACCAGTCGGGCTACCCTGTGTCCGAGCATGGAGCTCTTGGCGCCTTCGGACTTGTCCCTGCATACGGCGCAGGTAATTACCTCCGAGATGATACCGACTGTTACGACAGCAAGCATTATCAGCGTGATATTTCCAACTAAGCCCGTTTCCATCGACACTTGCAGGCTGACAGAACGCGTCCACATAACGACCAGCATCATGCAGTACATAAGGAATAATTCAAGCGTGATAATGAGCTCCGCCTTAAAGATGTTCTCGCCCTTTTCGGTTATTTTCAGCCCCGTTTTCTTCCTGCGTATAACAATGAATGCGACCGTCATGCCCGCGAAAATGATGGCTCCGATAACGTGGGGATAGAAGCCGAATACCTTCGCAGCAACGACGTCGAAATCGCCGTCACCTCCGAAGTGTATGCCTATCTCTCTCGGCAGGCTGCTCCACTTTGACAGGAAGAAGCCCACGCTCCCGAGCAGGATAAGTGCATTTACCGCGTAGAGGATTCGGTGGATGATAAGTACAGCTTTGTTCATTTCGGCGTCCCTTTGTCACAGCGTGAGGTACTCGCGGACGCGGATGATACGCTCTATTTCGGAAACTATGCGCTTGTTGTCGGCGCGGCGGCGGACTGCCACTCCGAAGAATCCGTTTCCAAGCCCGCTTACGTCCGCGAAGCTCCGTATGCGTATGCCGCGCTTTGCGAGGAGCTCATCAAGCGGCAGCTCACAGCGGAAGAGCAGGAAGTTCGCCTGCGAGGGATAGACCATTATGCCTATCCGCGTGAGCTCCTCCGAGAGGAAGCGGCGCTCGTCGGTGAGTATCCTGCCCGCGCGCTTGAGGTAGACCTCGTCGTCGAGGGCAGCGGCTCCCGCGAGCTGTGCGGGAGTCGGAACGCTCGCGGCGTGACCTGCCGCGGACACGATAGCCGCTATCTTGTCGGCTGCGAATATCGCGTAGGCAAGCCCCAAACCCGCCATGCCGAACGAATCTGACACCGAACGCAGCACGATTATATGCGGACCTGCACAGTGTCTCGCGCTGAATCGGTCGCTGTTGCGGACGAGCTGCAAATAACGCTCATCGCACACGAGGATCGTATTGTTCTCACGGCAGCGCTCCGCTATGATCCCGAGCGTGTAGGGTGTGATGAGCTCCCCTGTCGGGTAATTCGGGCTGCACACGATGACCATATCCGTGTCGCGGTCGATGTAGTCGGCAAACTCTGTCGTCAGCGCGAAATTTTCCTCGCGCCTGAGCATGAACTCTGAAACATCGCAGCCGTTGTCGAGCAGTATCTGCTTGTACTCGCCGTCCGCAGGAGCGCAGATCAGCGCCTTTTGCGGACGAAGTCCCGCGACGGCTCTGAATACGAGCTCGGCGGTGGAGTTTCCGCAGACGATGTTCTCGGGCTGCACGCCCTCAAAAGCTGCTATATTCTGCCTCAGAGCGGTGCAGCTCGGGTCGGGCTCGGTCGTGAATATGTCCGTATCACCGAGCACGCGCGCCGAGCTCTCGGGCATACCGAGCGGGCAGGCGTACGACGTGTGGTCGCAGCTGATACCGCGCCTTTTTCGGGACTCCTGCTGTGGGGAAAAGCTCATTTTATACACCTCACTTCATTAGTTTCATAAGAGCGACGGAGAAGTCCGTCAGCTGCTCCATATCAAGTGCTTCTATGCGTGA
>JAUMVH010000199.1 GCA_030530245.1 Ruminococcus sp. | reverse complement strand
CCTTTGCGAGCTTCTCCGTGTCGATACTACTTACCGCAGAGTTGAATGCCTCGCCGAGCTTTACTCCGAGCTTGCCCCAGTTGAACAGCTTGCTGAAGTTGTAGAGCACTTCTATCGCTATCCTGAGCCCCGACGTGAGTGTTCTTCCGAGGGCGTTCCAGTCGATACGCTCGACGGCGGAATTAAGGCTCTGAGCTAATTTAGCTCCGATGAGACCCCAATCTATACCGTCAACGAGAGTGTTGATAGAGCCTGTGACAGTGTTGACAACTCCCGCAAGAGTCTTGCCTATAGTCTTCGGGTCAATACCCTTCACAAAGCCGTTTATCAGCTTTGTGAGATTCTTCAGCTTGCCCTTGAGCTTGTTTTCGATATTCTCCCAGTCAATATCTGCGAGGACACCATTAACTTTTCCCGCGAGCAAACGTCCTACGCTGTCCCAGTCACCTCGCTTGATAGCGTCCTTCAGACGTTCAGCCCAATCAGGGAGCTTTGCATCGGACATATCGAGTTTACTGTAGTCAATGCCGCTGTTTTCCTCTTCATCGCTTCCGAGGATATTCAGCTCATCTATGCCTGCTATGGCATTCTTTGCCTTCTTGGCTGTCTTGATGGTATCATCAAGCTTTTTCCGCGCGTCTGCCGCCTGCTTGTAGGTCATGCCAAAGAGGCCCGCCATGAACGTAGCGACCTGCTTGGACGTCGCAGCGAGCTTTGCCATCATCTCGTCGAGGATCGGCAGGACGTGGAGTATTATCGGCGTGAATGCAATGGCAAGGTTCGCCTTGACCTCGTTCAGCGACTTGGAGAACTGTTCGTCGGCGTTCGCTGCCTCGATAATACCATCTTTCAGAGCGCGGAAGGCTCCATACAGAGCCGAAGCAATGAAGACGCTCTTGAAGGCTCTTGTCAGCATATTGCCGAGCTTACGCAGGGGCTTTGTGATATCAAGCAGATTGGAGCCGAGGTTTTTGAGCCTTGCAACGGCGTTACCCGTGAGCTTATTGATGAGCCTTGTCACCGTGCCGAACGACTTTGAAACTGTACCGAGTATAGACGACGTCGCGGAACCGACAGCCGCACCGACAGCAGGGTTACCACTGACAACTGTGCCGATGAGCCCTGCGATACCGCTCGCACCGCCGCTCAGGCCGTTGACAACGTCGGAAGCCCCGAGCTCTCTGTCACTTCTCGTACCGGGCGTGCCGTGCGCGCGGGGTGTGCTCGGAATATTCGGAATAGTCGGCGCAGTCCGAGAGCTCGGAGCACTCGGTGTGGTCAGAGTAGTCACGGGCAGCTTGGTAGGCACTTTCTTAGGAACTGCTGTCAGTTCGCTGAGCTTTTTCTCCAGCGCGGCGACTTTCTTCTCGAGTTGTGCTACCTTTTCAGCCGCACCACTGAGAGGGTCGGTGTTCACGAGTTCCTGCCAGGTCTTTTGCATGAGCGAGAGCTTGCTGTTTACGTTTTCAAGCTGTCCCGAAAACCTCTCGGTGTTCTCGGTCGGAAACTCAAGCGCACCGAGCTTCTCTCGTATCATCGTCGAAAGCTCGTTCATTTTCCTGATGATAGCACCTGTAGCGCTCCCCACAGACTTAGTCAGTGCCTTTGTGAGGACCTGAGATGCAGCTCCGCCTATGTTCCTCATAGGAGCCTCGACAGAGTGCTCAAGCTCTTTGCCGATCCGCTCAGCCGGACCCTTTGCCGCATTTGCTATCTTCTCTATCTGTGCTGTGACTTTGTCATTGACGTTAAGATCAAGTGTGATAGAGCCTACGCTTCCGCTGTTATCCGGCATATACTCACCTCCTCTTTGTTTTTGGTATATATGCAAAAAAGCCCTGCCCCATTTAGTGCAGGACCAATATTAACCGAACATTTTGGCAAAAGTCGCCTCGAACACCTTAGCAAAGTCTTCGGGCTTGGCGCCCTGCTTGACTTTTCTGTTGGCGAGGAAACTGCGCCATTCGTTATGGATACGCTTTTCGTATACCGAAAAGCTCTTGATTCGCTTCGGGTCATCTTCCTTGCGGATAAGCACTATCTGCCCGAGCGGAGTATCTTCCATGATTCCGCTCAGCAGGAGGAGCCATTCGGTATACGGGAGCTTCTCCTGCTTCGACGGAAGAATCTGATACTGCTTCGCTATCGACTGCGCAATAAGGTCAGCGTCATGTTCCAGGTCGTACCACGGGTCACTCTTCGGGAAAGGACTTGTCCTCCCCCTCCTTCTCGAGGTCCTCACCGGTCAAGGCTGCGACAACGATCTCGACAAGCTGCTGATACGCAGCATACGGCATATTGAGCTCCTCTATTTCCTTGTAGTTCTTTCCAAACGCAAGTTTAAGAGCCTCATCGATCTTATCATCACTTTCATCGTTATCGCCCTTGATATCCTTAAAAAGCTTCAGGATTTTCTTTACATTTTTGGTGCGGTCATCAACAGCATAGACCTTTTCGCCTATCCTTATCTCAGGACTGCCAATGAGCAATTTCTTATTGAGTGTATACATCTTTCCCATATCTGTATCCTCCTTATGTCGCGGGAGTAAACGTAGGCTTGCCGTCACTCATTGCATCAAATGCAAGAGGCGCAACTGCTCTGGACTCACCCGCGCCCCACTCCGTTACATTTACTACGCAGGGCATAACGAGTTTAGCACCGCTCGGAAAGTTCCATGTGAGAGTCGTTGAGCACTCGCTGCCTGTCTTGGTAGCAATGCTCTCGATGTAGTCATTGCCGTCATCTCCGACGTTGCGCTTACCGCTGACTGAAATAGTTATAGCCTTACCGGTGACGAGACGGCGGGTCCAGCCCTCCGTGTCATAGGGATTCCACTCCTCGACGTTACCATCAATTGACACGGAGAATGTCTCCATATCGGCGATGGTCTTGTTGTTGGCGGGAGTAGTACCGTCTCCGCCCGTAATGTCGATACTGAACTGGTTCTCATAGCAGGGATATACTCCTGTAGGTGTTGTATCAGGCATTTTTATTCATTCCTTTCTGTATAGATAATATCAGCGTCTACGACATACTCGCAGACGCCTTTCTCGTCTTTTCCTATGGAGCGGACCGCTTTAACGTCCGCAAATTTGATGATGTGTGAAGCCGTCGGCATATCACGCAGAGCCTGCACAAGTTCTGCAAGCTCGGCTGCCTTGGCTTCAGCATTTGTGGGATTCTTCCCCCACCGTACAAGCAGTCTGAGCTTTGATGTTTCGTAGCTGCTGTCAGTACCTATGCACTCACGCGGTACGAATTCGCCGCGCTGGTATACGCCTATCGTATTCTCGAGAGCGTTGTCGATTGTTCCCGCAGTGATGTCCTCGAGCTCGAGGAGCTCCGCGAGCATATCAGCTATTTCAAGCAATGTAAGATAGTTCACAAACCTGCCCTCCTTCTGAACAGCTCGATATATTTGTCGCGTATGAAATCTTTCTTATCGCCGCTGATGTAGGGTTCAAGCCAGTGAGTGCCTGCATTGGCATTCTTACCTTTCTGAAAATTCAGCATACGCCCTTTGGGATCCGGTACAAGGTGAGCGCCTTTCCGATACCTAAAGCCCTTTACGTTTCCTTTCTTATCCTTAATCGGAAACGGTCCGGCACCTGTCTGACTGTCCACCATAAGTTCGGGATGATAGTATAGCCGACGTGCCTGCGGAGAGCCGGTTATCAGCACAGCGCCGTTCTCGGTCTGCTCGACCCAGGTGTTGTTGTTCTGCATATCTCCTATATCGAATGGCATAGTCTTCGATTTCACAAGGTCGGCGTATAACTGCTCCATTGTATCAACAGCAGCAGCTTTTGCCGCATCGGATATGCGCTTTATCGCCACGTTGTCAATCTTTACTGTTACCTTCATCAGATCAGCTCCAATCGAGTATAGTTCACAGATCCGTCAGGGTTGCGGTTCTTCTGACTTGCGTAAATTCGGCGGTGAATGCCGCTGAGAACTTCAACGTCGCCCTCAATAGTATCAACATCGGGAGCGATGTCGCCGTTGAAAAGTGCCTCGGCATTCAGCGTGATTATTTGCTTGTCGGCAGTTATGCGCTGATAGGTCTTTTCAGAGTAGTTGCACTTCCCCTAGAAGATGACAGTGCGTTTGGGAGAGCCGTCCCTATTGAGACCGCCCTCCCTGTACACTGTTATCGGTGTAGTGCATACTCTATCGGGCACGAGCTGAGGATATTTCATTACATCAGCCCCCTGTAGCATAGTCCCGTCTGCATGAGCAGACTGTAGGTTTCGCTCGATGTAGTAACACCGCCGAGCTCTACGACCTTCGACTTGTCGAAACTCATGCTCACTCCGTTGATAGAATAAGCACTCAGCGGCGACTTGAGAAGCTCAGCGTTCTCGTAGCAGAAGTCCATGTGGAGAACAATGGCTTCCTTGATGAGCTCCTGCTGGAACTCTGTGAGGTTCTCGAAGCCAGCCTTGACTATTCTGTTGAATGTCAGGCTGTCGATGTCCCGGCAAGCTCTGCGGATCCTGTTCTCAAGCTGGTCCGTAGGTATACTGCCATGATATTCATCAGGATTCAGATATGCACTCATGAGCCTGTGTACTCGGTCGTATCTACATCGACATAGATACTGTCGACCTTGCCGTCTTTACCGTTCGGGAAGGTGAATACATCAGAAAGCGCACGGTTCTGGTAGAGGTATCCGTCGCCCTTGGTATGACTGCCGGGAGCGAAGAAGTAGATGCTTGATATCTTCGGAACTACCTTTGTGGTAAGAGGAGAAGCGATGAGCACGTTGATCTTTCTGGAACCGAGAGCAGTCTTCTCATAGTAGCTGCCGAGGCTTGCCTTTACAGGTGAAGAAACAACTGTATAGACATATGCTCCCTCAGAACCAGAACGTGTGTAGTAGGTCTTGCCGTCAACG
>JAUMVH010000008.1:5424-28212 GCA_030530245.1 Ruminococcus sp. | reverse complement strand
TTCGCATTCATCGCAAGCTGGAACAACTTCTATACGCCTAACATGATCCTTATCAATGTTAAGGTCAGCAAGAAGACACTTCCTATGATGATCTCGGCTATCCAGTCGTCTGACCGATTCAATGATTACGGTGCTATCTACATTGCTATCGCTATGTCCATTATCCCGATCATTATCGCATACGTACTCCTTTCGAGATTCATCATCGCAGGTGTTGCACTTGGTGGTGTAAAGGAATAATTTCAAGATCCACAGCGTACATCATGTACGCTGTTTTTTTTACGGGACACTTCGGTGTCCCTTTTTTGTTCTATAGGTGAGGCTGTCTGCATACACTGTAGTAAAAGGAGCGATGAAAATGAACGAACGTACAAGCCTTGAAACGATAGCGGGCTACCTCAGCGAGCGGCTGCGGACTGCACTTCTGCGCTCAGTCGCGATGATAGGGAGCGAGGTCACGGAGGTGCGGCTCTATCTCGGACAACCTCTCGCCCTCATATACCCCGACAGGACGGCTTTTCTGACGGCGAACTCGCTGACTGCGAGCAGCAGTAACACCTCCGCCGTGAAGTGCACCGCCGACGACATACGCAGGACTATCGACGCCGTCACGCATTAT
This sequence comes from Ruminococcus sp., assembly GCA_030530245.1. Classification (GTDB taxonomy): domain Bacteria; phylum Bacillota; class Clostridia; order Oscillospirales; family Ruminococcaceae; genus Ruminococcus. The sequence goes on along the minus strand of JAUMVH010000008.1, from coordinate 27,593 downwards.
TCCTTTCACAGCCACATCAGCGAGTTCCGTCAGGGTTATTTCATCGTCGGGAACGGCATACGCGCGGGAATTTCGGGCATTTACAACTCCGACGGCATCATCACCGAGGTCACAGGCATATGCTTTCGTATCTCGCGCTGCGTGGTGGGCTGCGCGGAGGAGATCGCGGGACTTCCCGAAAGCGGCGGACTGCTCATATGCGGCGGGGTCAACTCGGGTAAAACGACGCTGCTGCGCGATATTTGTCGTATCATCGGCAAGCGCAGGAAGGTCGCGCTCATCGACGAGCGCAGCGAGATAGCCGCTGCTTCGGGCGGACAAGTCGGCAACGACGTGGGCGTGCTGACTAACGTGATGAGCGGTTGTCCGCGAAATATCGGCATTATCTCGGCTATCCGCTCGCTCTCGCCCGACTACATAATATGCGACGAAATTGCCGACGATTCCGACACCGACGCCATGCTCACGGGAGCGGGCTGCGGTATCACCTTCATCGCGACCGTCCACGCCGACAGCCTCGAGTCCCTGAAACGCCGTCCCTTCGCGGAAAAGCTCCTTTCGGCGGGACTGTTTTCCCATGCCGTTTTCCTCGCGGGAGCTTCGCAGGTCGGGCAGATACGCTCTGTGGAGGAGCTCTGATATGCTGCTGAGACTGGCAGCCTCCGCGGCTTTTGCGGTCGCAGGAGGCATGGTCGGGTTTGCGCTCGCGGATAAGCTGCGCCGCGAGCAGAGGCTGTGCGCGGTTATTGGCTGTTTACTGCGGCGCGCGGCGTTTCTCGTAGGGTACAGGTGCGACGACGTGTACGCCGTCTGCGCGGAGCTCAAACGCGACTCCGAGCTCGCACCGCTCACGTTTTTGCAGTCGCTCCCCGAGAGCTACGAGAGCGGTGCGGACTTCCGTGACTGCTGGGAAAAAGCCGTAAAATCGCAAAGATACGGCTCAGAGGAGGAGGCGGTGCTCCTTCGCCTTGGCAATATTATCGGCAGGAGTGACAGCGCGAGCCAGCTCGACTCGATACGCGCCCTCGAGGTCACGCTCGGCGAGGTCGAGGCTCGCAGGCGCGAGAATTACCTCCGCAAGGGGCGTCTCTATCGGAGCGTAGGGCTGCTTTTTGGCGTTATGGCGGGAATCCTTGTTATATGAAAGGACGTTTGCAATGGAAATAGACCTCATATTCAAAATCGCGGGAGTGGGCATAATCGTGGCTGTGCTCAACCTCGTGCTCAAGCGTGCGGAGCGCGAAGAACAGGCGATGATGACGACTCTCGCGGGACTGATAGTCGTGCTTGTCATCATCGTGCAGGAGATAGGCGGGCTGTTCGACACAGTGAAATCGGTGTTCGGACTATGGTAGAGAACGCGTTCACGACAGCCGTTTTCTGCGTAGCTTCGGCGATGTTAGCGGTTCTGCTGCGCCAGCACGTCCGCGAGCAGTCGCTGTTCATCTCGCTTGCGGCGTGCGCGGTCGTGACGGGAGCGCTCTTCGCGATGCTGGCGCCCATGCTCGGCGATATACGCGCGATATTCCTCGATTCGGGACTTCCCGAGAGCTATATTTCACTCGTTTTCAAGGCGACCGCGATATGCCTCATCACGCAGATAACCTCCGACCTCTGCAAGGACAGCGGCGAGTCCGCGATCGCCTCGGCAGCGGAGATGTGGGGGCGCGGAGCAGTGACGTTCATCAGCCTGCCGCTGATAAAAGCCATTATCACGCGGATCGGCGAGATACTGTGAGGTGGAAAATGAAAAATATCATCATAGCCGCGCTGAGCTTCGTGCTCCTGCTCGCGGCAGCCGTGCCGTACACCGCGCTTGCGGACGAGCCCGAGGACATCTACGCGGAGCTGACCGAGCAGCTCGACGACGCGCTCGCGGAGTTCGACCTCGGTATCGGCTACGACGACGTGACCGAGCTCGGCTTCGGGGAGCTCATGAGCGCGATATGGGACAGGGCGGAGGCTCGGCTCGCGGCACCGCTGCGGCTTCTTTCGGCGATATTGCTCGTTATCACGGCGGCGTCGGTGCTGCGGACATCGGCTGGCTCGGCGCTCGGCGGAGCGGCAGGCGGCACCTACGACACGGTGTGCGTGATGGCTGCGGCAGCCGTGGCGGCTCCGCAGCTCATCGACGTCTACACCGACACCCTCGCGGAGATAGAGGTCTGCGGCGGCTTCATCATCGTCTTCGTGCCAGTATTCACGGCGGGAGCGGTGATGTGCGGCGGGCTGACCTCTGCGGGCGTGTACCATATGCTGATACTCGGCGCGTCGGAGCTGCTGACAGAGCTCTCGGAGAGCTACCTCATGCCCGTGCTCGGAGCGACGGCGGCGCTGTCGGTGACGGGGAGCATCTTCCCCGACTCGTCGCTCGAGAGCGTGGTCGGGCTGCTGAAAAAGGCGGTGACGTGGAGCATAACCCTCGTGATGACGCTGTTTACGGGCTTTGTCACGCTGAAGTGCTCCATCGCGGGCAAGGCGGACGGAGTCGCCGTGAAGACGGTGAAAACGGTCATATCTGGAGCCGTCCCCGTCGTCGGCGGAGCCGTATCCGACGCCTACGCAACAGTGAAGGGCAGCTTCGAGGTTATCGGCAGCACCGTCGGAGCGGCGGGCGTGATAGGCATTGTGCTGCTCCTGCTGCCGAAGATACTGGAGCTTTTCGCGTATCGCGGCGTGATGTGCCTCGGAGCGGCGGCAGCTGATATGTTCTCGGCGCCGTCGGTATCGAAGCTCCTGAAAAGCTTCGACAGCGGGCTCGCGATAGCTCAGTGCGTGCTGGTCTGCTACGCGCTGATGTTTCTCATATCGTCGGCTATCCTCGCGCAGACTATCGGACAGGGGTGAGTGTTACGGAGATAAAAGCGGCAGTGCTCGCGGTATGCGTGGTCTCGGCGGCAAAGAGCCTTATCGGGCAGACGGCGGGCAGCGTGAAGATGAAAGACCAGCTGCGGCTGATATTAGACATACTGCTCGCGCTCGTCATAACGGCGCCGTTCGTGAGCGGATTTGCGGGCTTTGAGCTGCCCGAGATAGGCGCGTACAAGCTCACGGACTACGATTACTCGCAGGAGCTCTGCGACAGGGCGCTCGCGGAGCAGACTGCCGCCAACGTTTGCGATATCCTCGCGGAGCAGCTCGCCGCGGCGGGGATAGACTGCGGAAAAATTTCAGCGGAGGTTAATATTTTGTCCGACGGCAGCATATCTATTAGTAGGGTGACGGTGAATACAGAGGATACCGAGGGTGCGGCAGAGGTCATACACAACACTCTCGGAGCCGAAACGGAGGTCGTAAATGAAGGCACTTGGTAAGCTCGGCGAACTGCTCGGGAGCAAAAATTCAGCGATAGCCGTCACAGCCCTTGGGACTGCGGGACTGCTTCTGATACTTATATCATCTTTTCTGACGGACAAGAAGCAGACCTCGCCGCAGGCTCCCGAGCCCGCGGTACCGACCTCGCAGACCGAGAGCTACTGCCGCGAGACCGAGGACAGACTGCGCGAATTCCTGAGCCGTATCGAGGGGGCGGGGGAGGTGGAGGTCTACCTCACCGTCGGGACGGGCGAGCGCTACGTCTACGCCGCCGAGGGCAGAAGGAGCAGTCAAGACAACAAGACGGAGGAGGAGAAAAAATATGTCATGACGGGCGGGAGCGGTCAGCGCGAGCCGCTGATAGAGACGGTGGAGACTCCCGCGATAACGGGGGCAGTGGTCGCGTGCACGGGCTGCGGCGACCCCGCGGTCGAGGAGCGCATATACAAGGCAGTATCGGCGGCTCTCGGCATATCCACCGCAAGAATATACGTAACTAAGATGAAATGAGGAGCAAACTATGAAAAAACCAACGATAATCATCGGGAAAAAGCAGATAATCATGACCTGTCTCACGCTTATGCTCGCGATAGCGGTATACATAAACTACACGACCACGCCGACGAAGTTCACGAAGGACGGCGAGTCGGTGAAGGTCGCGGAGATGGGCGACACGGTCAACTACGGCGATACCGAGTTCGTCAGCGCGTCGCCCGAGAGCGGCGAGGCGAAGCAGGTCGATTACTTCGCGCAGGCTCGTCTCGACCGCATGAACGGGCGCGATGAGGCGGTGCAGACGCTCCAGACCATAATGGGCGGCGGCGACCTCACCGAGGACGAGATGGTAGTAAATGCGCTCGACGCGGTGGAGGTCTCGAAGCTGATAGAGTGCGAGGGGACGATAGAATCGCTCGTCAAGGCGCAGGGCTTCGAGGACTGCGTAGCCTACCTCGACGGCGAGTCCGCGAAGGTGGTAGTCAAGACAGATGGGCTCGACAAGGCTCAGGCAGCGGCTATCAAGGATATAATTCTCGGCGAAACTGAAATTTCTGCAGAAAATATCAGAATTTTTGAGGTAAAGTAGTTGAACATTCTGAATTTTTTTGGTATAATATAAAAGAAAGAGTGTATACGCACTTTTGATTAAAAAATACACTCAAATCTTCAGAAAACGGAGGTACAAAAATGGCTGAAGTTAAAAAGAGCGCTCAGAGCAAGCTCAGCATATCTGAAGACGTTATCATCACCGTCGCGAGACTTGCCGCCCTCGAAGTAAAGGGAGTGGCGGGTCTTGACGGCGAGATAACGAAGATGAGCAAGCTCAAGAAGAACGGTCCGATAACCGTCGGTGTTATCGGGGACGTCGCGGCTCTTGATATAAAGATAAAGGTCAAAAGCGGCTGCAAGGCTATCGCGGTAGCGGAAGAGGTGCAGACCGCCGTCAAGGAGGACGTTCAGAATATGACGGGTGTCGCGGTGGCGAGGGTAAACGTCATCGTGAACGGCGTTGTGTTTGAATAAAAAGAAAAAGGAGAGATGAAATGTCAAGAAGAGAAGTCAGAGACAGCGCGTTCAAGCTCGTGTTTGAACAGCTGCTGCGCGACGATGATATACAGGAGCTTTACGATATAGCCGAGGAGATAGACGAGATAACGGTGAACGACGAGGTCAAACAGCTCGTCGACGGGACTCTCGCCCACGCCGAGGAGCTCGACGGCATCATCGAGAACTACAGTAAGTCGAGGAAGCTCTCGCGTATTTCCAAGCTCAACCATTCGATACTGCGCATAGCTCTGTTTGAGTGCCTGTACGACGAGAATACGCCGATGAACGCGGCTATCAGCGAGGCTGTGAAGCTCGCGATGACCTATACCTACAAGGAGGACGCCTCCTTCATCAACGGCGTGCTCGGAGCGTTCTCGCGCGACCACGGAGAGGCTGAAAATGCCTGACCACATAGGTATCGACACCAGTAACTACACAACGTCGGTCGCGGTGTACATCAGCGGCGAGAACCGCGTCATTCAGCGGAAACGGCTGCTCCCCGTAAAGGAGGGCGAGCTCGGGCTGAGGCAGAGCGACGCGGTATTCCACCACACGAAGCAGCTCCCCGAGCTGATAGAGGAGCTCTGCCGCGAGCACCGTCCCGTACAGGCGGCGACGGTCGCGGCTTCGGTGAGGCCCCGCAACGTCGAGGGCTCGTATATGCCGTGCTTCCTCGTCGGAGATGGATACGCGAGAGCGTATTCGGCGGCGACGGGGACGGAGCTGCACACGACCTCCCATCAGATAGGGCATATCCTCGCGGCGCTATATTCTGCGGACAGGCTTTCACTCGTCCGCGAGCGATTCATCGCCTTCCACGTCAGCGGCGGAACGACCGACTGCCTCCTCTGCGAGCCCGACAGCGAGAACGTGCTGAGGGTCACGGAGGTCGGCACCTCGCTCGACCTCAAGGCGGGACAGGCTGTCGACAGGGTGGGCATTATGATCGGACTGAGGTTCCCGTGCGGCGCGGAGCTCGAAAAGCTCGCCGTGAATGCGGACAGAACCTACAAGGTCAAGCCCGTGATAAAGGACGGGAGCTGCTGCCTCTCGGGCGTGGAGAACAAGTGCGCGCAGATGCTCGGGAACGACGAAAAACCCGAGAATATCGCGCGGTACTGCCTCGACTTCATCGCCGGGACGATACTCGCGATGACAGACTGCGCAATAGATAAGTACGGCAGTCTGCCGCTCGTTTTCGCGGGCGGTGTGATGTCGGACAGGCTCATTCGCGACAGGATAGTTTCATGCTATCCCGAGGCTTCGTTCGCGGCACCCGAGTTCTCGTGCGACAACGCCGCGGGAGTCGCGATATACGGCTATCTGAAACAGGCAGGTGATGAGTTATGCCCGTAATTACCGTAACGCAGGTCAACAGGTACATCGCCTCGAAGCTGAAAGGCGACAGGCTCCTGCAAGGGATAATGGTCAAGGGAGAGATATCGAACTTCGTCAGGCACTACAAGAGCGGGCACTGCTACTTCTCGCTGGGGGACAGCGAGAGCTCGATTAAGGCTGTGATGTTCGCGGGGGCGGCTTCACGGCTGAGATTCCTGCCCGAGGACGGTATGTCCGTGATAGTTTCGGGCAGCATATCCGTATATGAGCGCGACGGAGCCTATCAGCTCTATGCAAACGATATTATCCCCGAGGGCGCAGGCAAGGCGAGCGTCGAGCTCGAGCAGCTGAAACGCAAGCTCGAAAAGGAGGGCATATTCGCGGCGGAGCACAAGCGTCCGCTGCCGTATATGCCGAGGAAGATAGGCGCAGTCACTTCGCTGAGCGGCGCGGCGATACGCGACATCATCAACGTGCTGACGCGGCGTTATCCGCTGTGCGAGCTGTACGCGGTAAACGCGCTCGTGCAGGGCGAGGGCGCTCCCGAGTCGATATGCAGGGGCATACTCAGGGCGGAGAGCGCGGGCTGCGACGTCATCATCGTCGGACGCGGCGGCGGCTCTGCGGAGGACCTCGGCGCGTTCAACTCCGAGCAGGTCGCGCGGGCGATATACGGCTGCAAGGTGCCTGTTATATCGGCGGTAGGTCACGAGGTCGACTACACCATCGCTGACCTCGCGGCGGATATGCGCGCTCCGACACCGTCGGCGGCGGCAGAACTCGCTGCTCCCGAGATAGGGGCGATTTGCGAGACTATCGGGCAGTACGTCCGCAGAGCCGAAAAGGCTGCGAAGTCACTCTATGACAGGGTAGCGGACAGGTACGCGGCGGTCGGTTCGAGGCTGGCGGCGCAATCACCCGAGAACAGGCTGGAGCTCGTGAGCAGCAGGCTCGACCGCATTGACGAGCGGCTTGATACTGCGCTCGAAAGGCTCATGGACAGGCGGAGCTCGGAGCTCGGCGAAAAGGTGGCACGGCTGGAGGCTCTCAGCCCGCTGAAGGTCATGGCGAGGGGGTACTCGCTGGTGTACAGCGGCGAGGAGCTCGTGCGGAGCTCGGAGGCGCTCAGCGAGGGCGATACCGTAACGCTCCGCTTCGACAAGGGCGGTGCAGAGGCACAGATCACGAAAAAATGGTGAGTTTATGAAAGAAAACAAGGGCTTTGAAGAAAACTTAAAATTGCTCGGCGGCATTGTCGCGGAGCTTGAAAAAGGCGATATACCACTTGAAAAGGCAGTCGAGCTGTACGGCGAGGGAGTGAAGCTCTCAGCCGTTTGCAGGAAGCAGCTCGACGAAGCAAGAATAAAAATAACGGAGGATGACGGAACTGCACCGTCGAAAGGAAAAAATGAGTAACTTTGAAGAAAAAATGGCGAAATACCTCAAGCTGACAGATGAGAAGATCATCAAGTTCAACAACTACAGCAACGACAACCGTCCGCAGATGAAGCTCATCGACGCGATGAACTACTCGCTCAAGGGGGGCAAGCGCGTAAGACCGATGCTCGTTTACGCTTTCTGCGAGGCTCTCGGCGGAAACATCGAGAATGCCGTAGCTCCCGCGTGTGCAGTTGAGATGATACATACCTCTGCATTCATCCACGACGACCTTCCCGCTCTTGACAACGACGATGTCCGCAGAGGCAAGGACTCCGCCCACAAGAAGTTCGGCGAGCCGCTTGCTATTCTCTCGGGCGATGCACTTTCCGTGCTCCCGTTCGAGGTCATTGCCGATGCTCCCGAGCTCACAGCCGATCAGAAGGTGCTCATCATCTCTGTTCTCGCTAACTCTGTCGGCAGAGACGGCATGATAGGCGGACAGGTCATCGACATCGAGAGCCGCACCCGCGACGATATCACCGAGGAAGAGATAATGAATATGTACCGCTGCAAGAAGGGTCAGCTCATCGCTGTATCCTGCGTTATCGGCGCTATCTGTGCCGACGGCAGCAATGACAACCTCAGAGCCGCTGCCGAGTTCGGACTCAGAGTAGGTCTTGCATATCAGATAATCGACGATATCCTCGATGCCAAGGAAGGCAAGAATCAGGACAACGCCTCCGTTGTTGCTCTCTACGGAGTCGATAAGGCCCGCGAGATGGCAGACAAGCAGACCGCCGAGGCTCTCGAGTGGATAGACAATATCGACGACAACGGCTTCCTCAAGGAGCTCACCGAGTACCTGCTTGATAGGACAAAATAAACAAGGAGCTGCGGAGCGCCGCTCCGCTGGGTTAAAATGAACGAATTTATAAACGACGGCAACAGGGTCAGCCTCTCGGAGCTTGAGCTGCCGCAGGATTTGAAGGAGCTTTCGCTCCAGCAGTGCAAGTATCTGTGCTCGGATATACGCAATCTGCTGATCACGACGGTCTCGAAGACGGGAGGACACCTTGCTTCCAATCTCGGCGTGGTAGAGCTTACAATGGCTATACACCGTAACTTCAACTCGCCCGAGGACAAGATAGTATGGGACGTAGGACATCAGGCGTATGTTCATAAGATACTGACGGGACGTGCGGACAGGCTTCCGACGCTCCGGCAGGAGAACGGCATATCGGGCTTCCCGAAGCCCGAGGAGTCGGCGCATGACTCGTTCATCGCGGGTCACAGCAGCACCTCGGTATCGGCAGCCTGCGGCATATCCGAGGCTATTAAGCTTCAGGGGCGTGACAACTACACCGTAGCCGTCATCGGCGACGGAGCCATGACGGGCGGTATGTTCTACGAGGCGATGAACAACTGCTGCAGCAAGGAAAACAGCAACCTCATCGTTATCCTCAACGATAACAATATGTCTATTTCCAAGAGCGTGGGCTCGCTCGGACAGTACCTCACCTCGCTGAGAAATTCCGAAAAGTACCTCGATACCAAGCGCTGGGTCGAGAAGAACCTCAATCAGATACCCGTGGTCGGCACCAAGATGGCGAAGGGCATGAAGGTCGCGAAGGACTCGATCAAGTCGACTATTCTCGAGCGCACGATGTTCGAGGATATGGGCTTCATCTACCTCGGACCGATAAACGGTCACAGCCTCACGGAGCTCGAGCAGGTCATGCACATGGCTAAGAGCTATCACAAGCCCGTGTTCATACACGTCAAGACTACCAAGGGCAAGGGCTACCTCCCCGCGGAGAAGAACCCCGGCGAGTACCACGGTATCTCCAAATTTGACATAGAGACAGGCAACCCCGAGGTCGCGGCAAGCGACAGCTACTCGACCGCATTCGGCAAGGAGCTCGTGGCTCTCGGTGAGCAGGACGACCGTATCTGCGCTATCACGGCGGCTATGAAGTACGGCACGGGCTTGCAGTATTTCTGCAAGCGCTTCCCCGAGCGCTTCTACGATGTCGGCATTGCCGAGCAGCACGCGGTAACGTTCGCGGGCGGACTCGCCTCAATGGGGCAGATACCCGTATTTGCCGTGTATTCGACGTTTTTGCAGCGTGCCTACGACCAGCTCGTGCACGATGTCGCGATAGGAAAGCTCCACGTTGTGCTCGGAGTCGACCGCGCGGGCGTCGTCGGCGAGGACGGCGAGACGCATCAGGGACTCTTTGACGTAGCAATGCTGACGTCTATCCCGAACACCGTCATCTATTCGCCCTCATGCTACGAGGAGCTGAGGCTCTGCATGAAGAAGGCTATCTACGCGAACAAGGGGCTCGTTGCGGTGAGATATCCGCGCGGAGCCGAGGACGTCAGCTTCAACAGGGACTACATCAGCACCGAGCATATCTTCATGCGCGGCGACAGCAGCGACACCCTCATCATAACCTACGGAAGGCTCTACAACGAGGCTTACAAGGCTCAGAGCCTGCTCGAGGAGAGAGGTATCGGCTGTGATATCCTCAAGCTGACGCGAATATTTCCCATTGCCCGCGACATTATCCGCGAGATAAAGAGCTATAAGCGAATCGTATTCTTCGAGGAGGCGGAGCGTCAGGGCGGTATTTCCGCGATGTTCGGCGACCTTCTCATGGAGGAGCGCTACGGCGGTGACTACAGCCGCGTTACCGCTGACGGCTTCGTGAAGCAGGCGTCGGTCAGGTCGGCGCTCGGCAAGCTCGGGCTCACGTCCGAGAAAATGGCGGATTACGTCTGTCGCAGGAGCTTGGAAGATGGCAAGGCTTGATTCCGAGCTCGTGGCGCGCGCTCTCGCAAGGAGCAGGGAACGCGCAAAGGAAATGATAAAAGCGGGCGCGGTCACCGTCAACGGCGTCGCTGCGAAGAAGGCTTCGGACGAGGTCGGACCTGATGATGTGATAGAATCCTCCGAGCAGGAGGTCTACGTCGGCAGGGGAGCTCTCAAGCTCGAAAAGGCGGCGCAGGCGTTCGGGCTCGATTTCACGGGGAAGGTGTGCCTCGATATCGGCGCCTCGACGGGCGGCTTCACGGAGTATATGCTCATGCACGGAGCTGAGCGCGTGTACGCAGTCGATGTCGGTCACGGACAGCTCGCGGAGACGCTCAGGCGCGACAGGCGAGTCGTGAACATGGAGGGCACCGATATACGCGATGTAACGCCCGAGATGATAGGCAGTCACGCCGACTTCATCAGCGCGGACGTGTCGTTCATCTCGCTGACGAAGATACTGCCGAAGATCTACGAGCTTCTGCGCGGGGACGGCTGTGCGGCTGTGCTCGTGAAGCCTCAGTTTGAGGCGGGCAGAAGCGACATCGGCAAGCGCGGAGTCGTGAAGGACAGGAAGGTCCACGAGCGGATACTGCGCGATATAGACGAATTTGCGAGGCTCATCGGGTTTGCGCCCGTGGGCTGGACGTTCTCGCCCGTGCGCGGCGGGAGCGGCAACATAGAATACCTGGCGGAACTCAGAAAAACAGCGGAGACTCCGCCGCTCTGCGATTTCAAGGAGACGGTGAGCGAGGCGTTCGCCGCTCTCTGACAGGAGGACAAGATGAAAGCCGTACTGTACCCGAATTTTCAGAAGAAGAACGCGCTCAGCTGTGCGCGAGAGACCTGCGACGTGCTCGACAGAGCGGGGATAGAGGTCTGCGTGAGCGGCAAATTCCGCGAGGACTTCAAGGACAAGAGCTTCGTGGAGTTCGAGGACATCGAGACCTCGGCGAAGACTGCCGATATCGTCATTGCGATAGGCGGCGACGGCACGATACTGCGCTGTGCAAAGCACCTTATGGGTACGGATACGAAAATGCTCGGCATAAATACGGGCACGCTCGGATTTATGGCGGGTCTCGAGGCTGACCAGCTCGATAAGCTCGCTCTGCTGACAACGGGCGAGTACACCGTCTCGGAGCGCATGACCATCGACGTCGTTATGCACGGCGAGGACGGCGACGTGACCTATACCGCGCTCAATGAGGTGTCGGCGCGCTCGGCGGGGTTCAGGATAAGCGACTTTGACGTGTGCTCGGACGGCTACCTCATAGGCAGATACAGGGCTGACGGCGTCCTTTTCAGCACGCCCTCGGGTTCGACCGCGTATGCCCTCTCGGCAGGCGGCCCCGTTATCGAGCCCGACCTTGAATGCATCGAGATGACGCTCATCTGCCCGCACTCGCTCTTCTCGAGGGCGACGCTTTTTTCTGCGGACAGGAGGCTCACGCTAACTGACAGGACCTCCCGCGACCCCATCGTTATAAGTGTAGACGGCGAGATAACGAAGCAGCTCGGCGAGGGCGAATCCGTGGAGATAATGCGCGGACGTCACACGCTCAGATTCGTAGACCTCATCGGCAATTCGTTCCACGAGTCGCTGTGCAGGAAGCTCTGCCGTCCGCTGAAATGACCAACTGCCCGAATAGGGCGGACTTGTCGGCTCTGCGCGCTCGGAGCCGTGAAGTGCGCTTTATTCAAATCTAAAATCGGAGAAATGTATGAAAAACCGCAGACATGACGTTATACTTGAAATAATAGGCGAAAAGCCCGTAACTACGCAGGAAATGCTGATACAGTGCCTCGCGGAGAAGGGCATAAAGACCACGCAGGCGACGCTATCGCGCGATATACAGCAGCTCTCGCTCGTGAAGCAGCGCGACGAGAACGGCATTTACAGGTACACGCTCCCCGCGGCGGCGGTCGCGGAGAAGAGCATATTCTCGGAGTCGGTCGTATCGGTGGACTACGCGATGAATACGATAGTCCTCAAGTGCCGCGCGGGAATGGCTCAGGGCACCTGCGCCGCCATCGACTCCGTCAACCACGAGGGAATAGTCGGCACGATAGCGGGCGACGATACGATATTCATTCTCGTGCGGACCGAGTCCGACGCGAAGAAGCTGTGCAAGAAATTCAAGAGCGAGCTCCTCGGAAGGTAGTGTAGCACCCAGATGTTGAAGGAAATATATATAAAGAATCTTGCCGTCATCAGGGAGGCGGTGATACCGCTCGGCGACGGGCTGAACATCTTCACGGGCGAGACGGGCGCGGGAAAATCCATACTCATCAACGGTATCAACGCGGTGCTCGGTCAGCGCAGCAGCAAGGAGATAGTCCGCACGGGCTGCGATAAGGCGGTCATAACGGCGCTTTTCACGAAGCTCCCGAGTGAGGTGCGGGCAAAGCTCGACGAGCTCGGCTTCGGCTGCGAGGACGACGAGATAACGGTCACGCGCGAGATAAGCTCCGACGGCGGAAGCGTCGCGCGTATCAACGAACGCACGGCTTCGGCGGCGCTGCTGAGGGAGATAGGCTCGCTGCTGATAAATATCCACGGTCAGCACGACAATCAGATACTGCTCGACAGCGAGCGCCATTTGCAGATACTCGACGACTTCGGCGGCGACGATACGCTGCTCTCCGCGTACAGGGCGAGCTTCCGCAGATTGCAGCAGACCGCACGTACTCTCGGCGAGCTCAAAAAGAAGGAGCAGTCGCGCGTCGAGCGGAGCCGCACGCTCAGCGAGATGATCGACGACATAGGCGAGCTCGGGCTCGAAGCGGGCGAGGACGATTCCCTCGAGCGCGAGTACGAAGCCGCCAAGAATTCGCAGAAGACGATAATTGCCATAAACAGCGCAGTTTCCGCGATTACGGGCGAGGGAGCCGTGAATGAGCTCCTTGCCTCCGCGGAGACGGAGCTTGCGGGCTTCACCGACATGAACAAGAGCCTCGCACCGCTGTACGAACGGCTCTCGGCGGCGGAGATAGAACTCGCGGACATTGCCTCCGAGCTCGAGCACGCCGCGGACAGGATAGAGCTCGACGGTCAGCGCCTCGACGAGGTAGCCGAGCGGCTCGGCGTGATAAACAAGCTCAAACGCAAGTACGCGACCGACTGCGAGGGGCTTGTAAAGCTGTACGACGACGCGTGCAGGGAGATGTCGGAGCTCGACAGCTGCGGCGACGAGATAGCCGCTCTCGCGAAGGAGCGCGAGCAGCTCCTGCACGAGGTAACGGAGCAGGCAAAGGCGCTCTACAGCTACCGCGAGGAGGTCGCGGCGCGCTTCACCGAGCGCGTGACGGCGGAGCTTGCGTTCCTCAATATGGAGAGCGTCATCATCGAGGTGCGCCACGAAAAGGGCAAGCTCACGGTCAACGGCATGGACAGCGTGGAGTTCCTCATCTCCGCGAACAAGGGCGAGGAGCCGAAGCCGATATCGAAGATAGCATCGGGCGGCGAGCTCTCGCGCATAATGCTCGCGCTCAAGACCGTCATTGCGGACAAGGACAGCATACCCACGATGATATTCGACGAGATAGACACGGGCGTCAGCGGCAAGGCGGCGCAGAAAATAGGCATAAAGCTGCGTCAGATAGGCAAGGTGAGACAGGTCATCTGCGTGACGCACCTGTCGCAGATAGCCGTTATGGCGGACGACCACCTCATGATAGAGAAAAACGTCGTCGGCGACCGCACCGAGACGAGCGTCATCCACCTTGACCTCGACGGCAGGATAGCGGAGATCGCCCGAATAATGGGCGGCGACAAGCCGAGCGCTCTCATGCTCGAGAACGCCGAGGCTGAGATAAGAAGGGCGGCGGAGCTATGAAGATATACTCCACCCGCCACGGTCAGACGGACTACAACAGGGACGAGATAATTCTCGGCACTACCGACCTTCCGCTCAACGAGACAGGCACATTGCAGGCGAAGGAGCTTGCGGAGGCGGTCGCGCGGCTCGGAGATGTTGATATTATAATCGCGTCGCCGATGACACGTGCGCAGGCCACCGCGTGTGCAGTCGCAGTTCGGTGCGGGCTCGATATAGTCACGGACGAGCGGCTGCGCGAGTGGGACTACGGCGAGTTCGAGGGTAAGTCGCGCTTCACCGAGGGCTTTGCCGAGGGCAAGCTCGAATTCGGCGTGCGCATGGGAAAGACGGGCGAGTCGCTCATTCAGCTCGCGCACAGGGTCTACTCGGCGCTCGACGACATCATATCGAAATACAGCGGCAAAAACGTGCTGATAGTCAGCCACGGAGGAGTCTGCCGCGTGATAGAGACTTACTTCAACGATATGACCGCCGAGGAGTTCGGCGGCTGGTTCATGGGGAATTGTCAGATAATAGAATATTCGATTACAGGAGGCACATCATGAAAATTGGTGTTGATTACTACCCCGAACAGTGGGACAGGGAAATGTGGGAAAAGGACGCCGAGACCATGGCGAGAACAGGCGTCAAGCTCGTGCGCGTGGCTGAATTTGCATGGTCACGGCTCGAACCGCGCGACGGCGAGTTCGACTTCTCGTGGCTCGACGATGTCATCAAGGTATTCTCGCGCTACGCGATAGGCACGATACTCTGCACGCCGACGAACTGCCCGCCGCTGTGGCTCTACGAGGCTCACCCCGAGATAGTGCGCGTGGGTCCCGACGGCAACCGCATACAGACGGGCATACGCGGACACCGCTGTATCAACGAGCCGACCTTCCGCTTCTACGCAAAGCGCATAACCGAGCAGATGATACGCCACTACGCGGGCAATCCCGCAATCGCGGCGTGGCAGATAGACAACGAGCTCGAGGCATACCCGTGCTCGTGCGACGTGTGCAAGTCGCTTTTCCGCGACTGGCTGAAGGATAAGTACACCGACCTCGACGGCGTGAACAGGGCGTTCGGTACGAGCGTATGGAGCGGCGAGTACAGCTCCTTCGAGCAGATACAGCCTCCGAACGCGTACCCGTCGGCGTGGCAGAATCCCGCGCTCTCGCTCGACTGGTACCGCTTCAACAACGACAGCGTTGTCGGCTACCTCAAGGACATCATGCTCACGATAAGGCTCGAGGACACCAAGGTCCCGATAACCACGAATACGTGGTTCTGCGAGAACACGCCCGACTTCTACAAGCTCTTCGACCTTATGGATTTCGTCTCCTACGACAACTACCCGCCGATACGCATACCCGTCGACCCGAACGAGTACTACTCGCACGCCTTCCACCTCGACCTAATGCGCGGCGTCAAGGAGAAGCACTTCTGGGTAATGGAGCAGCTCAGCGGACCCACGGGCAGCTGGGCGCCTATGTCGCCGACTCCGCGCCCGGGGCAGATAAAGGGCTACGCATTGCAGGCGTTCGCCCACGGAGCCGATACCGTGCTCCACTTCCGCTGGAGGACAGCGCTCACGGGTGCTGAGATGCACTGGCACGGCATACTCGACCACAGCAACGTCCCGAACCGCCGATTCCTCGAGTTCTCGGAGCTCTGCAAGAGCGTGTCGCAGCTCGGTATCCTCGACAATACGGAGATAATCTCCGACATCGCGATACTCTACTCGCCCGAGACAGATGCGGCGTTCAAGATACAGCCGCAGGTCGACGGTTTCTACTACTTTGAGCAGCTCAAGGCGTTCCATGCCGCATTCATGCACTACGGCGCGAATGTGGACGTAGTGTCGCCCGATACCGATATTTCGGGCTACAAGCTCGTTGTGGCACCGTCGCTCTACGTGAACAGGAAGTCCGTCACCGAGAACCTCTACCGCTACGTTATCAACGGCGGAACTCTCGTGCTGACGACGAGGAGCGGCGTCAAGGACGAGCACAACAACTGCATAATGGACACACTCCCGACCGTATTCAAGGAGCTCATCGGCGCGGAGATAACCGAGTACGACCCCATCGGAGGCGATATGCAGGTGATACGCGACTTTGCGGGCAATGAGTTCAGGTGCTCGCAGTGGTGCGACCTCCTCCAGCCGACGACGGCGAAGGCATACGCCGAGTACAACGAGGGCTACTACCGCTGCATACCCGCGGTGACGATGAACAGGTACTGCAACGGCGTGGCATACTACGTCGGCACGGTGCTCAAGGCGGACTTCTACGAGAACTTCGCCTCGAACCTCATGATGCAGACGGGCATTCCCAAGCTCAAGGGGCTCCCGCACGGCATAGAGGTCACGACGCGCACGAACGGCAGAGACGAGTACATCTGCTTCTTCAACAACACCGACAAGCCCAAGACGATACCGCTCCCGAAGCCGATGTACAGCATGATATACTCCATGGGCAAGGATAAGCTCGAGCTCCAGCCGTTTGAGATGGACATCGTAAGGAAGTAAGGTATGCGGATAGTTTTGCAGAGAGTCACCTCCGCGAGCGTGACCGTAGACGGAGAGGTGACGGGACGTATAGGCACGGGCTACCTCGTACTGCTCGGAGTAGGGCAGGGCGACACCGAGGAGGACTGCCGCCGACTTGCCGACAAGCTGATAAATCTGCGCATCTTCTCGGACGAGAACGGCAAGATAAACCTCTCGCTGGCTGATGTGGGCGGAGAGATGCTCGTGGTATCGCAGTTCACGCTGTATGCCGACTGCCGCAAGGGCAACCGTCCGAACTTCATACAGGCGGGCAAGCCCGACGAGGCGGAGCGGCTCTACAACTACTTCGCGGACTACTGCCGCAGCAAGGGCAAGCACGTCGAGACGGGCATATTCGGCGCGGATATGAAGGTCGAGCTCGTCAACGACGGACCGTTCACTATCGTGCTTGAATGAGCGCAAATAAGAATAATCGCACCTCGCCGTGGGATAATAACGGCGAGGTGATTTTTTATGCGCAGACGTGCCGAGCGCGGTATTCTCGTACTTACGATGGCATTTTTCCTGATGTTCACGGTGCTCGTGTGGAACTATATGCGGCTCTCGCAGCGGCGCGAATACGTCCGTGCAGCCGAGGACAGCTCCTTCATCACGATAAGCGCGGGCGATACACAGGGCACGATATTCGACCGCAACTTCGTCCCGCTCACGAACAGCAGCAGCTCTGTCGTGGCGGTAGCCGTGCCGTCTGCGGTCACGCTCGGGGAGCTCCTCGACCTCGCGGAGGACAGCGCGGAGGTGCGGGAGAAGTACGCCGCGGGCAGACCGTTCGCGTTTCGGTGTACGCGTAAGGGAGAGGACTCCGCAGGGCTGACCTTTTTCGACGTGCCCGTCCGCTACGGCGAGGAGGCGGTAGCTCCGCACGTGGTGGGCTATCTGTCGGAGGGCAGGGGAGCCGCGGGCATTGAGTACGCCTACGACCGTATCCTCCGCGGCGGGAACATGGAGAACAGCGTCACTTACTCGACGGACGGCTTCGGAAATGTCCTCATCGGCGCAGGCAAGGACGTTATCCGCAGCACCAAGCAGGACACGGGCGCGGTCACGACTCTCGACGCGCGTATACAGCGTATCTGCGAGCAGGCGGGACGCGATATAGACAAGGGCGCCGTAGTCGTCACGGACGTGAAAACGGGCGAGATACTGGCGCTCGCGAGCTTTCCGAGCTTTAGCGTCGACGACATCGGCGCCGCCCTCACCGACGAGCGCAGCCCGCTCATAGACCGTGCCCTCTACTCCTACAGCGTGGGCTCGGCGTTCAAGCTCGTCACCGCCTGCGAGGGCATAAACGAGGGGCTCGGCGGCTACGTCTACGACTGCACGGGCAGTATCGACGTCGGCGGACAGCTCTTTCACTGCCACAAATACGATGGACACGGCGTGCAGACGATGTCGGAGGCGATGACGAACTCCTGCAACACCTACTTCATCGCGCTCAGTCAGCTCCTCGACACGAAGAAGTACCGCGCGCTCGCCTCGGAGCTCGGCTTCGGGCGGGAGATATACCTCTGCGCGGGAATGACGGCTTCGGCTGGAGTCCTGCCCACGGAAAAGGAGCTGCTCGTCCCCGCGGAGCTCGCGAATTTCTCGTTCGGGCAGGGCAGGCTCACCGCTACTCCGCTGCAAATAAACGCCCTCACCTGCGCGATAGCAAACGGCGGGGAGCTGCCGCTGCTGACGATAATGCGCGGAATCACGGTCGACGGCGAGACGGTCGGCAACGAGAAGCTGCCGCGGCGCTCGCGAGTGATGAGCGCGGAGACCGCACGAGAGCTGAGGAAGATGATGATAGAGGCGGTCTACCTCAACGACAGCTCCAAGGCGCGCCCGCACTATATCCGCGTGGGAGCCAAGACCTCGACCGCGCAGACGGGACGCTTCGGCGAGGACGGAGAGGAGCTCTGCAACGCGTGGATAACGGGCTTTTTCCCGTCGAGCTCGCCGACGTACGCGGTGACGGTGCTGGTGGAGGACGGCGGCTACGGCAACGACGCGGCGGCTCCCATATTCGCGGAGATAGCGGACGGGATAATGCAGCGCGGCAATGGCGTATAGTGTACGCCTTACACGGAACGCCGAGGGCGGCGTTCCCTACAAATTGCTACCCACCGAAAGCAGACTTAGCCGTCTGTACAGACTAAGCGAGCAAAGCGAGCGGCAACGGCGCGGTGTCCGCGCAGCCAATTCGCGCGGACGCTCGTAAACTCGCTTACCTTTACAGACTATAAGCTTGTTTCCGCGTACCATACCGATTCATATTTGTTTCCCACCGAAAGCAGAGCCCGTGGGAAAAATATGCGAAAGTGCTTGACATTTACGATTTATCATACTATAATATAAGTGTATGGCGCTGACGGGACTGACTGTCGGTGTACGCCGTTCAGAGAGAAAGCGGTCGGTGCGAGCTTTCGGGCGTATGACAGGTGCTAACCCCGAGCCTCCGCGGGAAACTGCGGCGTATTTCTGCGTTAAAGATAAACGAGGAAGGGGCAGTATGTCCCTTTG
Organism: Ruminococcus sp.; assembly: GCA_030530245.1. Lineage (GTDB taxonomy): Bacteria > Bacillota > Clostridia > Oscillospirales > Ruminococcaceae > Ruminococcus. The sequence goes on along the minus strand of JAUMVH010000008.1, from coordinate 8,299 downwards.
AATTTGGGTGGTACCACGAGAGCCTTCGTCCCATTTGGCGGCGGGGCTTTTTATATTTAACGTCAAAAAATTGACGTTAAATATAAAAATGATCTGAAGTGCCTCGCACATACGCAAACTGACGTTTGCTCCGTGCGTATCGGCAAATAGCAAACTCCAAAATCTTTTGTCGTTTGCTATACATTTTGTCCCGTAAAACTTTTATTATAAGGAGATAATCATCATGCAGTGGACAGGTCTTAACGACTTACGTGAAAAGTATCTTTCGTTCTTCGAGAGCAAGGACCATACGAGGATGGCGAGCGCTTCGCTCGTGCCGCAGGGCGACAAGAGCCTCCTGCTCATAAACTCGGGTATGGCTCCGCTGAAGAAGTTCTTCCTCGGACAGGCTACACCTCCGAATGTGAGGGTGACTACCTGTCAGAAGTGTATCCGCACTCCCGACATCGAGAGCGTCGGCAAGACAGCCCGCCACGGTACATACTTTGAAATGCTCGGCAACTTCTCCTTCGGCGACTACTTCAAGCCCGAGGCTATCGCGTGGGCGTGGGAGTTCCTGACTAAGGTGCTCGAGATACCCGCAGACCGCCTCTGGATAACGATATACGAGAGCGACGACGAGGCTGAGCAGATCTGGGAGAACAACATCGGTATCCCTCACGACAGGATAATCCGCCTCGGCAAGAAGGACAACTTCTGGGAGCACGGCTCGGGTCCGTGCGGTCCGTGCTCGGAGATACACTTCGACCGCGGCGAGGCGTACGGTCCGTTCGAGAGCTTCGAGCAGGCGAGCGACTGCGACCGCGTTATCGAGATATGGAACCTCGTATTCAGCCAGTTCGACAGCGACGGCGAGGGTCACTACGCTGAGATGAAGAGCAAGAACATCGACACGGGTATGGGACTCGAGCGTCTCGCCTGCGTGATGCAGAACGTCGACAACATCTTCGAGGTCGACACCGTGCAGAACATAATGAAGCACATCTCGCGCATAGCGGGCGTGGAGTACAAGACCGACCACAAGACGGACGTTTCCCTCCGCGTTATCACCGACCACATCAGAAGCACCACATTCATGGTCGGCGACGGCATTATGCCCTCGAATGAGGGACGGGGCTACGTTCTCCGCCGCCTGCTGAGAAGAGCTGCCCGCCACGGCAGACTCTTAGGCATTACAAAGCCCTTCCTCTGCGAGGTATGCGACACAGTCATCAACGAGAACGCGACGGCTTACCCCGAGCTCGCCGAGAAGCGCGACTACATCAAAAAGATAATCGGCGTCGAGGAGGAGGCTTTCGCCAAGACTATCGACAAGGGTACGGAGATGCTGAACGGCTTCACAGAGGCGCTCAGGGCTGAGGGCAAGACCGTTCTCTCGGGCGACGACGCGTTCAAGCTCTCCGATACATATGGCTTCCCGATAGACCTCACCGAGGAGATATGCGAGGAGAAGGGTCTCACCGTTGACCGCGACCGCTTCACAGAGCTCGCCAAGGAGCAGAGAGCCCGCGCCAAGGCTGACCACGCCGCAAAGGCAGGCTCATCGTGGGCGGACAACAGCATCAAGGTAGACGCTCCCAAGACCGTATTCACGGGCTATACCGACTTCGAGGCTGAGCGCTCGGAGATACTCGCTATATACAAGGACGGTGCCGAGGTCGAGTTCGCAAATGAGGGAGACGACGTAGTTATCGTGCTCGACGTTACACCTTTCTACGCCGAGAGCGGCGGACAGGTCGGCGATACGGGCTCGATAATGAGCGGCGAGAACATCGCTTCCGTAGCCGATACCATAAAGTCGGAGGGACACTTCCTCCACATCGCAACGATAGAGCAGGGCACGCTCCGCAAGGGCGACAACGTTACTGCCGCTATCGACAAGGAGCGCAGATGGGCTATCATGCGCAACCACACGACCGCGCACCTTCTCCAGTACGCGCTCCGTCAGGTGCTCGGCGACCACGTACATCAGGCGGGTCAGCTCGTAAACGAGACAGCCTGCCGCTTCGACTTCAACCACTTCTCCGCAATGACGGCAGATGAGATAGCTAAGGTCGAGGAGCTCGTAAACGCCGAGATAATGAAGGCGGTTCCCGTGACAATGCAGGAGCTCCCGATAGAGGAAGCAAAGAAGCTCGGAGCAATGGCTCTCTTCGGCGAGAAGTACGGCGACACGGTAAGAGTAGTAACTGCCGACAGCTCTATCGAGTTCTGCGGCGGTACACATATATCAAACACGGCACAGATAGGACTCTTCAAGATAGTATCCGAGAGCTCGGTAGCCGCGGGCGTAAGACGTATCGAGGCTGTAACGGGTCTCGGCGTGATGGCTCTGCTCAACGAGTTCAAGGAGACGATAGCACGCTCGGCAAAGGCACTCAAGCTCGCGAATGTCAGTGAGCTCCCCGAGAAGTGCGCGGCGGTTGCGGCTGAGCTCAAGGACAAGGACAAGAAGCTCGAGAGCCTCAACCAGCAGATAGCGAACGCGAAGACTGCTTCACTGTTCGACAATGCCAAGGAAGTCGGCGGCGTGAAGATAGTTTCCGCGAGACTCGACGGCTCGGCTCCCGACGCTCTCCGCAAGCTCGGCGACAGCGTCAAGGACAAGAACGAGGCTATTATAGCACTGTTCGCGGGCACGGTCGGCGAGAAGGGCACATTCTACTGCGTATGCACCAAGGAGGCGGTAGCCAAGGGCGGCAACGCAGGCACTATCGTCCGCGAGATAGCGGCTGTAACAGGCGGCAAGGGCGGCGGCAAGCCCGACGGCGCTATGGCAGGCGCAGGCGACATCAGCAAGATAGACGAGGCTCTTGCAAAGTTCGAGAGCGTTGTTTCCAATATCGTAAAGTAAAGGAGTATTATTATGGACTGC